>DATDUC010000001.1:0-5481 GCA_035290545.1 archaeon
TGCTGTCAATATCGGCCTGGCAGGAATATTCTTTGCAGCATACTTATTGAGCCCGCTGTCAATTTTCTCTTTTGCAATGATGGTTAACATATGGCTTGCTGTTTTTAACATGCTTCCCATACCGCCGCTGGACGGCTCTAAAGTTCTGGCTTGGGACAAAAGAATATGGGCAGGCGTCTTTATTTTCCTGATAGCGATTTTCCTTCTGTTCGGTACTGGCGTATAAACATTTTTTTCTGCGGGAAAAATTTATTTAAGCTGGGTAGACAAGAGTTTACTATGATAAACCCATTCGTATGGTTTGTTCTCACGCTGCTGGTGGCTTTGAGCAACATAATACTTAGCACGCTTGTTTACACCTATCTTTCTGTGCAGAAGAACCTCAACAAGGACCTCAAAAAGCTTAAACAAATAGCACTTTTCTATGCAGCAGGAATGACAATAGCACTTGCGGCCGCTCTCGTTATGCTTGCCTTGGTTATGCTGTAGCGTGATATTGACAATCATCGTCAAATAGGGTGATGTTTAATTAACGATGATTGAGGATGCCAGGAACCACCTGCTCCTTGATCATTTGAGAAGGTGGTATCCTGAGCACAATGAAAGGCATAACAACAATAATAGCGTTTCTTCTCCTTCTGCTTATAACACTCGCTGTAACAGGAATCACGGCAGTTTTTATAAGCAAACTTACGGACATGGCTGGCCAGTCCGCGTATATAGAAACGACAAATCAGGTGAATAAATTTTCAAAGCAGGTGATTATAGATTCTGCTAGTCTCAGTTCGGTTTCAATAAGGAATATTGGATCTCAGAGAATAGAAGCCAGTGAACTGGCTGTTTATGTTAATTATGAAATGATGATGTGCTCGCCGCTGCTTTCTGCTCTTGCGCCAAACACAGCCCAGACATGCAACTTCAGCCCTGCTTGCCTGCCAGGGCAACCAATAAAGATTACTTCGCCCTCCAACAGCATGGAAATACCGTGCTAATTAAAATGCCGAAGATGGGATCAGGGATAAAGTGAATTTCAGGTGATTAGAGACGGGTTCTAATTTACCCGATATTGAATTTCTGGCAGTGCCGGTAACTGGCTTCTAGCCAGGAGAGCCAGAAAGCTTTTAATTTATGCTATTGTAAAGAATACTTATGCCAAGAAAAAATTCATGGACTGAGGTCAGTAAATACATCAAGCAGGCAAGAAAGGACCCGGAATTTATGCGGGACTTGAAGAAATTCATAGCTGTGTCTACAGGCAAATCATAAAAGCTTTTTCTTGAATTCTGAGTAACCTATAAAATTCGGAGTAATAAGATTATGTTCTTTATTGACAGAAAAATACGCCTTTTTTGCCGGTTCTGACAACATAGTTCTGTTATCATCTGAAACCACAATATCAAGCTTGCTTATGGTGGCTTCTGCGACAATTATCATATCATTCATCATCTTGCTCCAAGAAACAGAACCGCCTGTCTTTCTGTAGTATTTGTAGTAAAGAGTAGCCAGCACATGCGCCAGTGGTTTAATTGTCAACTCGTGGTCTTGTGTCAGGGAATCGTACAATCTTAGAAGAGCAAACCTCAAGTCATAGCGGTCTTTGGAATGCTTTGGCGCAGCTTTTATTTCGCTCCGTATTATTTTGAGCCCGTATATGGTCATATCGTGCTTGTGAATATTTGTTTTTTCAATTATGTTGTCTTCTACACCATCTTCAATTATTTTTCCGTATATACTCGTATCAAGAATAATCCGTATAGTCATTTGTGTATTTTGTTTTAACAGCTTATAAATCGAGAACGTCATTTTCTGCAATTACCCAGATGCTGCTGAAGTTCACTTTTCGTAAATGCCGAAGATGGGTAATGTATTATATGGCAACTGGTGATGAACCTGCGTGCCAGCTTTGCCTTGGGCGTATCCGGACTTTGTAGAGCCGCTCTGAATTATCATCGAGAATTATGGCAACACCCTTTAATTTTGGGAGTTCGTTGATGTATTTTCCGATGTCATAGAGCAGGTAAGTTTGCATTATTGCCTTTAGGGCTTCAACGTCGTTCTTTGCCGTAAGGCGGTGGGAAATTATCATGTCTGTCTGCGCAAGAGCGTCGGGGTGCAGCTTCTCGGGCCGCTGCGTCGCCAGGACGAGCGTTATGCCAGGTTGTCTGCCTTCCTTAACTATTCTGTTGAGCGACTCGGTGGCTGCTGTTATTCCATCGCTGGGTAGGAAGTTGTGGGCTTCGTCTATAAAAATCCAAGGCATGGGCGTTCGTTTTATCGTGGTGATTTCTATCTCAGCCAGCTCTTCTTTACGTCGCGCTTCGACACGTTCAAGGAAAATTTTTTTGCTTGTCAGGCCAACAAGCAGCGCACGAACATTTTGCGGCGTCAGGCTGATGTCAAGTATGGTCATCTTTCCCGGCTCCAGCAACGGAGGGACGCGTGAGGATCCGAATATTCCCCATGCTTTGGCAGCCTCAAATCTGTTTTCCAGTGCTAGCTTTTCATTCGCGAAGCCCTCACTGGATTTTATTGATTTTATTATATCATCAATAGAGTAGTTGCCTGTCAATTTTGTCACGGAACGCTGCAGCAAAATTCCAAGCGGCTCGTTTGGATTAAGGTCAAAAACACCGAGCCAGTCTTCGGCAGATATTTCAGAAGGTGCGAAGGAAAAGGTTTCGTCAAAATCAACGCCGGCTGCCCGGAAGGTTTTTTCCTGACCTTCTGGCACATAGACATCAACATTGAAACCCGACGGCTTCATATCCCAATCCTTGAGAAGCGCAGCATCTTTTTCTGATGCGGATTTCATGGTCCAGTAAATTCCCTGGGTGTCGATAATAATACCACAAAGATTTTTCTTTATGTGGGGCGGCAGCTTCATCATCTCCTCCATTATCACGCCCATTGTAAAGGAATTGTGGACGATTATATCATTGGCGACAAAGTTGTGATATTCAGGGACAGATATATCATAAACTTCGAATTCTCCTTCCAATGATTCGACAGAAACTATTGTGTCAAGAAAAATAGAATTAGTTAATAATGCCTGATTATTCGATTTGGAGATGTTTGTGTCAGTGACAATTATCTGTGAACCAATTGATAAATCGGCAGCAGGTCTCCATCCTGTTTGTGTTAGCAAAGGATGTTCATGTGTAAGTTCAATCTCACGTCCGGTAGACAATTTCATCTTAAGAATCCTGTTTACATTTCTTTTGTAAAAATGAGATTTTTTTGCAGGAACTATTTTGCCGTCCGAATCAAGTGCAAGAATTCGTTTATAATTTTTTTCTAGGTCTTTAATCGGTATTTTGCTCCCATCCTCTAAAGTGATTAAAGTACTATCAAGAACGCACTTTCCCTCACCTCTCTTGCCGCTTATTGATATTATGTGGGGGCGCAGCACGTCTAGCAGCACAGGAGTTGTCATGTGTGTATCTTCACCAGTGCCAACCAGATGCTTGCCCATGAAAAGGGTTCCGGTAGTGCCGTACTTTTTTGTGTCTTCCTCATCACGACCTACAATTACTTCTGGCATGTTCAATTCAACTCTGTGCAACAAATAGGTTTCCTATTCGAAGATAAGTATCAAGAATAATATCTTCGCCATTAAATTAATAGACAACCTGTCAGCCCAATTCAACTTTATACGAGGAATACCACGTTTAAAATAGAAAATATTATTGTGGTATAAGGTTGAATTTCATTCAACCTATACAGATTGAGCTATGCTCAATCATGTAGTCCTGTATAAGAGAATCCACAAATACCATGTGTGATATTGCGTAGCAGTACCACCTCATTTATGCAGTGGATTCTCTTTATATGTTTAATTACCAACTATTTCTTTATGAAAATATCAGATCTTAAGGACGGAGCCGGAAAAGTCAATATTGAGGCAAAGATCGTAGAGAAAGAGGCAGCTCGCGAGATAAACACAAAGTTCGGAAGAACCAAGGTTTGCAATACGGTTCTCGAAGACGACAGTGGCACGATAGTTCTTGTTCTCTGGGGAGACGACACAGAAAAGGTAAACCAGGGAGACACCGTGAAGATAGAGAACGGCTATGTAAAGGACTGGAACGGCACACTCCAACTCAATGTAGGCAAATACGGCAAGATAAGCATTGTTTAATAGTAAAGAGTACAGTTTCTGAAAATTTTTACTATATTTATTGCACTAGCCAAGGCTTTTTTTAATTAGGATTTTAACCCTAATAAAACATGTGCTTATTAAGTGTCACGAACAAAAGAAAATAATATGAGATCAGAGTTTTATGTTATCGGCGCTGTTTTGATTGTTGGACTAGTTGTTCTGGCAGCTTTACCAAAATCTACGGTTCCCGTAAGCCAGGCAGATACGCTGCAGAAATTCGCATCTTATGACGAATTGAAGAGTTTCATACAAACGAACAGCGAAGCTTCCTCGTTCTATAGCGATTATGCAATGAGCGGCGCTATGAGGGAAACTGCACTCATGACAACAGCTTCTGACAAAAATGTGGCATCTGCTGGCGACTATTCCACTACTAATATTCAGGTTGCTGGTGTTGACGAAGCTGATATTGTCAAGAATGACGGCAAGTACATTTATGTTGTTTCCGGCAACAACGTGGTTATTGTTGATGCCTATCCTGCTGAAAACACCAAGATAATTTCCCAGATAAACCTGAGCAGCGTCAGCAACATTTTCATAAATGGCGACAAGCTAATCGTGTTCGGCAATGAGTACAAAGATTATGCTTATCCAATGGCTGCTGAAAAGATAGCGGCGACTTCTATAGCAGCTGACATTATGATGCCAAGACCGTATTATAATACACAGTCTTCTTTCATCCGAATTTATGATGTTTCAGACAGGGCAAATCCTGTGCTTGTCAGGAACGTAACAGCGAGCGGCTCCTATTTTGATTCAAGGATGATAGGTAACTATGTCTATGCTATGACCAACCAATACATCTATGGCGATGTCATACCTATGCCGTATTTTATGGAGAATGGAATTGCGCTGAGGGAGTTCCCTGATATATATTACTTTCCTATTCCAGACAGATCCTACAACTATGTGAACATTGTAGCGTTAAACGTCCAGACAGACGAAACAGCGACAAAGACGTTCATGATGCCTTCGTCACAGACCACTTTTGTCTCACAGAATAACATTTATCTTACTTACCAGAAATGGTCGAGTTATTCAGATTTCTACGACAGAATCATAGATGAGGTTTTGGTTCCAGCTATGCCCCAGCTAAAGCAAAAAATAGATGAAATACGAAGCTACAATATAAGCAACGCTTCGAAGTACAGTGAGATCCAGACGCTGCTGCAAGATTATATGTCTACTCTTTCCTCAGAGCAAGCGAGCAGCCTTCAAACCTCGATGCAGGAAAAAATGATACCTATACAGCAAGCTATGGAAAGAGAACGCCAGAAGACACACATCAGCAAGATTTCTGTCAGCGGCAGCCAGATTGATTA
>DATDUC010000002.1:0-9475 GCA_035290545.1 archaeon
ATAAGTGTCAGCCCCAAGTTCGCGAAGGAGAAGCCGACAGCAAGCGAACTGGCGAAGGACAGCGCCAGCAGGCCCACTATATCGTCTACAACGGCTGCGCCGAGCATTAATCTTGCTGTTGGCGTGCTTATAACGCCTATCTCCCTAAGCAGGGCAGCTGTCATTCCAATGCACGTGGCTACCAGCGTGGCGCCTATGAAAACGGCATGGACGAAGTCGAGGCCGAAAAGGAATCCGACAATAGTTCCTCCTACAAAAGGCAAAACGCCTCCCACTGCGCCGACAAAAAAGGCTTTCCTGTTGTATATTTCCCTGATGTCAGTGTGAAGGCCTGCCATGAAAAGCAGGAATACGCTTCCGATCCTTGCCATGGCTGACACGCCTTCATTATATGAGATCCATCCCAATAAACTCGGACCGAGAAGTATGCCGCTCAGGATAAGCCATATTTGAGAGGGCTGCTTCAGCTTATGAGAAATGAAATAGGCAACTATAGCGAAAATCAGTATCAGACCAATAGAATACATTATCGTCTGTTCAATCAGAGCCATTGTTATATAATGCAATTTTCTTCCTAAATAGGCTTCTGTGAGCTAGGATTCAAATCTGTTTTCGAATTTTTAGCAAAAAGAATTTTCCAATGTCGGCTATAAATATTGTCCTTGGCAAAATACTCGCAGTGACAGACAACATAATAGACACGACATTCAAGGAAATCGAGACTATAGTCAAGACCGCTCTCGTAAGGCCGATCAAAATCTGCATAGTGGCCAGCCCGGGCATGGGCGGCTCTGGAATAATGGGCTCTTCCGTGGCATCAGAACTGGCAGAACGCGGGCATGACGTGCACCTGATTTCTTACAGAAAGCCGTTCAGGCTCGACAACAGGAATGTCAGGACGCATTACATACCATTGAGGAATTACCAAGTCCTTGAGCATTTCCCGGTTGTCATGAGCACAGCTTCCAAACTGTACGATGTCGTGAAGAAGCATGAAATAGACATAATAAACGTGCACTACGCAATCCCCTATTCTGCAGCCTCATATCTTGCGAGGGAGATGTTCAAGTCAGAAGGCGTGAAAATTCCTATAGTTACTACTGTTCATGGCACCGACGTACACACTATAGGCCAGAAGAAGGAGCTCAGGGATATTGTGAGATTCACGCTCAAGAGCAGCGATGGGATAACCGCAGTCTGTAATTACCTTGGCGATCAGATAAAGAGAAATTTTAGCATAGACAACAATATTAAAGTCATATACAATTACGTAGACACAGAGAGATTTAAGAAAACAGATAACCTTTCATTAAGAAAAAAACTTGGCCATGATGAAAAAGTCATACTCCACGCATCAAACTTCAGGGCTATCAAGAACATAGATGACATAATAAATACTTTCAGAAAAGTCAAAAAAAGCGTTCCATCAAGGCTTGTCCTAGTTGGCGACGGGCCGGAAAAACAGAGAATAAAGAGGAAGGTTTCTAAATTCAAGCTTTCAAAAAGTGTATTATTTGTAGATTCCAGGAAGGACATGGAAAAATTTTATTCAGCCGCCGACCTTTTCATGCTTGCATCTATAAGAGAAGGATGCCCTTTGTCAATTCTTGAAGCAATGTCAAGCTCGCTTCCGATTGTTTCCACAAAAGTCGGCGGGATTCCTGAGGTAGTGCAAGATGGCAAGACAGGTCACCTTACAAAAATTGGCGACATTGAGAATATGGCTGACAAGACAATTGACCTGCTTACTAACGACAAGAAAAGAGAAAAGATGGGCAATGCCGCGAGAAGCAGGGTTCTGAAGAAATTCACGGCGGATAAGATAATACCGCAGTACGAGAGCTACTACAAGAAGCTCCTACTCAGCTAGGGTCTTAAATTTGAAACAAGAATCTAAGTCCATTTAACCGACAGGTCTGTACACGGCGAGTCCATGAAGAAATAATCAGGATGTTGCGTAAATTTTTACATCCCGTTCCTGTCTTTCCAGATAAGCATCAGCCATTCTTTTTCTGATTTGAGATGGTATTTCGTTTACTTGGATTTCCACATCTCCTGCAAAGAATCTATATGTTCCTAATGGTCTTTTTTTGGCCTGGTAGCCGACGCCGTCTACTTCTCCCAATGTTACTGTTTTTGATAATAATGAGAATCCCATTTCTAAACACCAATTTTTAACCCAGTTATCCTATTTCGCATACCTTATATAAACATTATTGTAATTCAGAACACGAATTGATGCGAATTGTTAATTATAAGTATGATTGAGATTTTAATATAACTATGAAGATCCGGAAGCTTCAGGAAAAAGACATCGGAAAAATAGTGGCCATTATACACGATGTAATGGGACCAACGGACGCCAAAAAAGCTTTGGAAGATATGAAGATAAGTCTTGACCCGGAGGCGAAGGTTCCCTACAAGTTCGAGGAGTTTTATGTCATCGAGGTTGAGGATGAAATAGTTGCTGCTGGTGGGTTCTGGTCGCTCAAATATGATCCTCACATAGCACGCTTAGACTGGTTTGTGGTCCCACAAAAATATCAGCGCAAGGGCTTTGGTAATATACTGCTTAATTTTATTATAAACAGAGCAAAAAAGAGGGGCCTGAAAATTGTTCTTGCAGAGACGAGCGACAAGTATGTCACGGCTGTTAATTTTTTCAAAAAGTGTGGCTTCACTGCAGCCGCGAAGATTTCCAATTACTGGGAAGACGGCAGTGGTGTTGTTTATCTGGTAAGGCGGTTGAAATGAAGGTAAAAATAAGAAAGGCGAACTTGGTTGACGCGAAAATATGCCTTAAGCTCAGAACTGTAGAGGAAAAGAAATGTGATATAGATTTTATTGGTTCTGTTCGTAATAGAAGTTGCCTGTTCTTAGTGGCAGAGAAGGATGGGAAGGTTGTAGGATATTGCATAGGTTATTTCTCACCGACACAGAAAAAGGATGTAATGCTGCATGAAACAAGAATTGTAAAATCTGAAAGAGGCTTGGGTATTGGCACAGTTCTTGTGAGTGAATTTTGCAAGAAGGCTTTCAGGAAAAAAGCCCGTGCTATCTATGCTGAAATAGAGTCCAAACATGAGAAGTTCTACTGCAAGGCATGTGGCTTCAAAAAGAATGCTCAGTGGACTGAAGTGGTAAAAAATAAAGGAAAATAAACATACGTGCAGGGACTTTTATATAGTCTGAATCGCTTTTTTAACTTTGTTTTTCAACTATTGGTATATGAGACTAGGAAGAAAAAACAATAAAATTAGCAAAGTCAAGCAAAAGAACATACAAAATGTGCTTATCGTTGCGAAACAAAACAAAATAGGCCTTAAATCGGCAAAGAAACTTGAAAGCATTCTCAAGGACAAGGTGGCCCAGATAAATTTTGATCGCTCGACTGCGTTAAGGCTGCGCAAAATCGGACACTCGATACGAAAGTTCAATGGAGATCTTATAATAACACTGGGCGGCTACGGCACTTTTCTCTGGACCGCACACAAGACAGATGTTCCCATACTTCCTGTGAAACTGGAAGGTCAGGGCTTTCTATGTAGCTGTAATTTCAAACAGCTACTGGACAGCATAGATCGCGTACTGAAAAAAGATTACATCATAAAAGAGCGCATGCGATTGAGGTGCAGCAAGATTGCAAAGGGCAAGATTGAGAAATACATCACTGCGCGCCGTGGCGATTATCCTTTAGCTCTCAACGAAATAGCTTTCGGCCGCAAAAGGCCGTCAAAAATACTAAATGTTGAATTCAAGATCGATGGCGTTGTCTTTGACATGATTGGCGACGGGGTCATGTTTTCCACACCTTCTGGTTCGACTGCTTATAGCAGCTCAGCGGGCGGTGCTATGATAGACCCTTCCATTGAAGTTATAGGCATAACACCACTTTATCCGTTCTTTTCTAAAATAAAGCCAATGGTAGTGCCAAAGGACAAAAAAATCGAGATAAGCATAGCAGGCGGTGACTGTGCTTTGGTTATAGATGGCCATGGCGGTGAGTACGTAAAGAAGAACTCGACTTTTATGATAGAAGCAGCCACACCGGTAAAAATAGTAACGCTCTTTGAACAGAACTTCTACGAGAAAGTAAAGAAAGGTCTGATGGCTTGAGCCTTTTTCTTTAAGCTTTCATCATCAAAGCAAAGCTTTGATGTGTGTCGCAAAGCATTGCTTTGCAACATCTTAAAAAGAAAACCTTGGAAAAGAATTATTATAGAAAGCCCTACTGGAAAAAGAATCTATTATAAAAGATAGCTCAATGGTGTTTGCTTGAACCTTTGTGTTTTCTTTTGAACCAAAAGGTCTTTTCTTTTTTGAAAAGGAATGAGGTTTATGGGATGAGTCAGATTTGAACTGACGACCTCCTGATTATCAGTCAGGTGCTCTACCAGGCTAAGCTACCATCCCTTTGATAGGAATTTTATTATCCCTCTTTTATAAATTGTTGAATTTCACCAATTTGCATGCTATTACATCACAAATACATTACAAAATTAGACTTTTAAGCATTTACGTTGTAGTAGTAACATCGACAATCATCGTTAAAGATGGTTGTTTTATGAACGATGATTGGGGATACCAAATAACACTCCATCATCAAAAAACAAGGTGTTATTCGAGTATGAAAACCAGGAAGAAACACAGCAACCATGGTACTACTATTGTACTGCCAATTTTGATACTTTTTGGCATCCTTGCTATGGGTGATGCAAGTTACGGAAGCAGTTATGGCTATGGAAGCGATGGTGCTTATGGCTTTGGGAGCCTGCGCATGCAGCCTACGATGCCAAATTTCTACACTAGAGGCGCAGTTGCTCAGGGCGCACTTGCGTATGTCGGCGGAAATGTTATTCAGCCTATGTTATATTCAGGCGGCAATGCTTTCAACGGAGCTTTTGCTTTTAATGGTGGAAATGTGATACAACCGACAATATATTCTGGTGGTAGTCCATTCAGCGGCAATCTTATTGTTAATGCTGGCAATGTTGTGCAGCCTACATATTCGGGTGGCGGGCTTGGCAACCTAATGGGTGCAATAACTCTGGGTGGTGGTAATAACGTGATACAACCCACATACTCAGGCAGTGGCCTTAGTGGCATTCTTGGCGGTGCAATAGCCCTGAGCGGTAGTGGTAATGTTATTCAGCCTAACCTGCCTTCTGGCAGCGCAAGCTTTGGTTCTATTATACTGAACCCGGTACAACTTCCTACAGGATGTAATTTGTGCGGTGGACAGTCTTTTTTCCGCGGAGACTATAGTTTAGGATTTTCAAGCCCGGTTCAGCATGTTGAAAACATCTACACGACCCCTACACGTGGTCTTTTCCGTGGTGATTTTCATTATAGCAACGCATGGTACGTTTTAGATCCTTGATCCCGGACGTAAAACGCTTTTAAATACTTTATTTTCAAATTAAATTTGCTCTCATGACTAGATATATGCGAAAGGGTCAGAAATCCTTTTGCTTATTTCTGCAGTTAACTACGTAGTAGCCGAGAGACTACAGTCATGAAACGGCCCTTTTAAGAAAAGTGCCGGCGGAAAAGGAAAAATAATTGTTTAGAATAATCAATGGAGTTCGAGTATGCCTAAGAGAACAAGACCGCGACATGGGTCGATGCAATTTTGGCCGAGAAAGCGAGCAAAAGAAATAGTCGCTAGAACAAGGCACTGGCCTGCTTCAAAGGAATCCAAGCTGCTTGGTTTTGCTGGATGGAAAGCTGGCATGACTCATATGCAACTTGTTGATCAGAATAATAAGTCACCGACATTTGGCAAGACCATTTTCAAGGCTGTCACTGTTTTGGATGCTCCTTCTCTCTTCGTTGCTGCAATTCGGTTCTATAAAAAATCTTATTCTCGTGTTGTTGTTGGTGAAAAATGGGCTAAGCTGCCTAAGGATATCACACTGAAAATAAAAACAAATTCAAAGTCGGAACAGCCTAAAGAATTTGATGATGTTCGTCTTGTTGTTGCTACCCAGCCTGTAAAAAGTGGCATGCGCCTGACAAAAAGCGATACGTTTGAGATTGGCATTGGCGGCGACCTCAAACAGAAGACAGAATTTTGTGAGTCAGTTCTTGGCAAAGAAATAAGCGCTAAGGATGTCTTCAAGCCAGGTGAATTCGTTGATATTACTGCGGTCACAAAAGGATTTGGTTTTACAGGGCCTGTAAAACGATTTGGCATAAGAATACAAACGCGAAAAGACAAGCAGATGCACCGTCACGTCGGTTCCATAGGTTCTACAGTACCGCGTCACATTGATTACAGAGTGCCTGCAGCTGGCCAGCATGGATTTCATACACGAACAGAATTTAGCAAAAAGATAATAATGATTGAAGAGGACGGCAAAAAAGTTACACCACGCGGCGGCTTCGTTGGTTATGGTCTTCCACAATCGGTCATACTTGTAGAGGGTTCATTACCTGGACCAAGAAAAAGACTCATACGTCTTAGAAAGGCTGTGCGCAGCAACAAAGTGCTTCCAGTCGAGGTCAAATATCTGTCACTGGAGAGCAAACAGGGGAAATAAAATATGTATTGTGGGTTTGTTATTGACAAGGGGCTTTTTGAAAATGGAGGGCTTGTGCCTATAGTTTTTGATGTGAGAAAAATGGACCCGAAAAAACATCGAGAAGCGGTTTTAGCCGACCTTGACAGACAGCTTGAATCAGGAGAGCTTCGCTGTCGCAGTGGCGTTTATTATGGAAAAACACGTGAATCTGTTGAAAGACATCTAAATAGATATATTCGGGACGAACTTAGAATGTGATAATTATGAAAGCAAAAGTTTACGATCTTGAGGGAAAGACTGTCGGTGACATAGAGCTGCCAAAGGTTTTCAGCACCTCCTACAGACCTGATGTTATAAAACGTGCTGTCCTTGCGCAGCAGTCAGCAAAGAGACAACCTTATGGCACTGACCCTCTTGCCGGACTTCGCTCATCAGCTCACTACCACGGCTCACGTCACTACAGATTCAAGATGATGAATATGGAAATGTCGAGACTGCCAAGGATACACGGCAAAGTCGGCTACATGGTCTGGCGAGGACGTGTTGCGCCACAGGCCGTAAAGGGCCGAAGAGCACACCCACCAAAAGCAGCGAAAATATGGCTACAGCAGATTAATCAAAAAGAGAAGCAGCTTGCAATAAAATCAGCGCTTGCCGCTTCTGCCAGAAGCGAGCTGTTGAAAGTGCGTGGTCACACCTTTGATACACCTGTAATATTCGTTGATGATTTTGAAAATATAAAGAATACCAAGAAAGTTTCTGACCTGCTCATGATAGTCATGCCAGCGGAAATAGAAAGAAGCGAGAAGAAAAAAGTCCGGGCTGGTCGCGGCACGATGAGGGGCAGGCGATACATGAAGAAGAAAGGGCCTCTTGTAATAATGTCAAAGAATTGTCCTGCTTTGAAGGCGTCGAGAAACATACCGGGCGTTGATGCGGTTTCATCTGCAAACCTCAATGCAGAGCTGCTTGCACCAGGAGCTCAGGCAGGAAGATTGGTAATTACTACAAAGGCAGCTCTTGATAGTCTGCAGAAAAAATTTCAATAATTATATGGTTGATATAAATGGTAAAAAAAGATCTAAAAACTGGAAAACAATCTGAAGAAAAGAAGACTGTAAAGAAGGGCTTGTTCAACAAACTGAAGAGAGAGAAGCCTGTCAAGACGGCAGAAATCCAGAAGCCGCTGGAAGATCCTTTTGACGTAATAAAGTTTGTACTCATGACGGAAAAATCAATAAGAATGGTTGAGCTTCAAAACAAGCTCGTGTTCATAGTTAACAGGCCGTCAAAAAGGCCACAGATCAAGCAGGCGATTGAAAGTGCATTCGGTTCGCCTATATCGGGCATAACGATTCTGGTAGATCAGGACGGAAGAAAGAAAGCTTTCGTGAAGTTCAAGAATGCCGGAGCAGCTGGCGACATCGCAATAAAGCTTGGAATAATTTAATGGTGAAAATATGAAAATGCAAATTAGAGGACGTGTTGATTATCAGACTGAGGCATTGAATACTGTCCTGAATGTAACGCGTGACTCTTCTAAACCTCTTGGAACTACACAAGCTCAATTAGCTTTGGAAAGAGACGGGGTATACAAAGATGGTCGACTTGAAATTAAGCTTAGAGACGGCACTCTTCATGTGGAATATACAGGACCTGAAGGATTTGCAAGAAAATTGGACAAATATTTAAGAGATGTGGGAAGCTTTGGCGGCTCACATTTAGCTATGTCCGTTGCAAACGGACGACGCGGAAAAATACATATTGACTGGTGATAAAATGGGAAAACTTTTAAGACAACAGAGAAGAGGAAAAGGATCTCCTCGTTATCGCGTGCCTAGCCATAACTATATCGGTAAGATTAGTTACACAAGCCTGCCTGTAGGCGATGGTCAGGTCATTGATATTGTTCACTCACCAGGCAGACGAACACCAGCTGCAATTGTTGACTTTGGCGGACATAAGAAATTGATGCTGCCAGCTGAAGGTGTTTTTGTCGGCCAGACCATAGGCAACACTACAGATAATGGTAATATTACTCAACTAAAAAACGTTCCAGAAGGGACAAAGATCTTTAACATAGAATTGCATCCCGGTGATGGTGGAAGAATCTGCCGTGCTTCCGGTGCCTTTGCAACGGTTGTATCCAAGGATGCGACCAGATGCACAATACTTTTGCCTTCGCGCCAGAAAAAAACAATTTCTCTGGATTGTAAGGCTACAATAGGTGTTATAGCAAGCTCAGGCAGAACAGAAAAGCCTTTCATGAAAGCGGGCACAAAGCACTACTCCATGAAGGCACTTGGCAAACTTTATCCTCATACAAGCGGTGTGAGCATGAATGCTGTTAACCACCCGTTCGGTGGAAGTAAACATCCTGGACGACCTAAGACGGTGTCAAGACACATGCCACCTGGCAAGAAAGTCGGTTCCATATCCCCAAGGAGGACAGGAAGGCGGAAGAAGTAGGCTCCTTTCTTTAGGAAAGAAAGTATCCTGCAGTCAAAGAAAATAATATAAAAGGTGATAATTATGGCAAAGATTTACAAATATCGCGGAAAAACACAGGAAGAACTGGAAGCAATGAGCTTAGAGGAATTCAGCGGCCTGCTCAAGTCACGCCAGCGAAGGGCTTTGAAACGCGGACTGCCGAGACAGCAGAAGAACCTCTTGGAGAAAATACGCAGATTCAAAGGCAAAGACAAGCTCATTAGAACGCATTCACGTGAGATGATAATCCTGCCGGAGATGATTGGCGCCAAGCTTGGAATACATAATGGTCATGAATTTTTTATGGTTATAATTGATGCAAGCATGTTAGGTCACAGACTTGGAGAATTTTCCCAGACAAGACACGTTGTCAAGCACAGCGCACCTGGATTGGGCGCAACACGTTCATCCAAGTTCGTGCCATTAAAGTAAGGTGTAAAAAATGAAACAGACATTTGAAC
>DATDUC010000003.1:0-11051 GCA_035290545.1 archaeon
ATGTGGTGTATAAGCACAGCTTCCTGACGAGCATGTACCTGAATCATACCATGTATGTGTGTTGCTTGTACAGCTTTCTGCAGGCGGTGAGTTGCATGACTGGCAGTTTGAATAAACAACAGGGCAGTTGCCAGATGCTGCTGATGATGCCAGTGCACATCCGCCGCCGGAGCACGTATAATCATTATAGACACGATTCTGTGCAGTGCAAGCCTGGCCGTTGTTGCACGTCTGGTAGGTCGCACCAGAATTCGTGCACGTGTTCAGCGAGTTGCAGTCCTGAGCATTGTTCAGGTAGCATGAGCCACTAGAACAGCCGCCTGTTTGTCGTGTCTCGCCGGAACATCCTGTTGTTGGACAATCATAGTTGCTTGTAGCATAACTACAGGAGCCGCCGGAGCAAGTTCCTGGGGAGTTATATGTTACACGCGTACTTCCTGAGCAGTATGATGCAGGTGGACTGTTGCAGGATACGCCAGAGCAAGGGTCGTTATTACACGTGCCGCCGGAGCATCCGTAAGGACAGTTTTGTGTACGCTGTGTGTATTGGCAGCTTCCGCTGGAGCAGCTTCCTGTAGAATCATAATATACGCGTGTGCTGCCGCTGCATGTAGCAGCCGGAGGCGAGTTGCAGGATGCCTGGCCTGACCTCAATGTCCTGCTGTTTGTATAACTTGAGAAAGCGCAGTTGCCGCTTGAGCAGGTGTAGTCAGCATATCTCTGGTCCTGGCATGTCGCGGTTGACGCGCCGTCGCAGCATGCATAAGCTGCGCCACTGTTGACCCAGCCATTGTTGCCGTTGCAGTCCTGACTGCCGCCATAGTAGCAAGAACCGCCGGAGCAGCCGCCGCTATAATATCGCGTGTCGCCGCTGCAGCCGCTTGACGGGCACGCAGAGCAACCAGAATAAACAGTCTGCGTGTTTGTAACAGAATAAGTGCATCCGCCGCCGGAGCACGTATAGCTCCTGTATTCCTGGTTCTGCGCGGTGCATGCCTGGCCTGCAGAGCACGCGGCATATGCTCCGCCAGTGTTGTACCAGCCGTTCCTGCCGGCACAGTTCTCTCCAACACTGCAAGTCGCTGTCTGGGTGTTCGTAACAGAATAGCTGTCACAGTTGCCTGATGAGCAATAATAATCACGATATTCCTGATTCTTCAAGCTGACAATAGTTGTGCCGCTGCACGACCCATAGCATCCTGATGTGTCAACCCAGCTGTTTTTGTTGTTGCAGCTGTATTGTTGTGACCAGCTTCCATAACACGAGCCGCCGGAACATCCCTGTGACCGATACGCACGCGTGTCGCCGTCCTGGCAGCCCCAGTAGTCGCTGCCGCAATTTTCAACATTATTCATATAGCAGCTGCCGCCGGAGCAGCCGCCGCTTTGCCGCGTGCTGCCGCTGCATCCAGACGTCGGGCACGCGCTTGACGAAGTTGAATAGCTACAAGAACGGGGAGGACAAGTGCCAGGCGAGTTGTAATATACTCGCGTGTTGCCGCTGCAATATGCGGCAGGCGGGCTGTTACACGAGACGCCCTCACATTCGGTCTTGCATCTGTCCCAATTACCGTCATCAACGCATCCGTATGGGCAACTGGCGATTACCTGCTTGCCCTGGCAGTTGGAGTAGTGCTCGAAAACGCCGGCTCCATTGCACGACCTCGATGTTGCAATGCAGGGACAATCACCGCCGCCAGAACCGTCAGGATATTTCGGGCAGTTCCAGCCATCCTCGCCAGCTTCGCATACATCGTTACCACAGACTGAATCTTGTACACAATTACTGCCATCCCAATATTGTCCGCTAGCGCACACCCTGCATCCATATAATGTTTTCGCCCGCAACGAAGTCACACAACAGTCAGCTATAGCTTCGCATGGTCCCGAACAACCGCCGCCGCAATTAGAGTAATAGGAATATTTATCATATCCCGTCATGATATCTCTGCAGAAATCATAATAGTCATAGCAATAATAGCAATCGTCCTGGTTGCACATCAATGCAGCAGCAGGCTGCGAGTTGTATAACAAAAACAGCGCTGTGAATAAAATCAGCAAAGATACAGATAGCCCAATGTAACCTTTTTTCCGCACCATACTAAGCTAATCTATGGGCAGCAGCGATATATAAATATAATCGCTTCCTATACGAGAAGTATTACGAATAGACTACTACGGTTATTTTATGCAGGAAAACTTTTCTGAGAAATGTTCCTTGTATAAATTTAAAAAAGCTGTGTGATGCGGCTGTGATTAAGGAAAATATAAACATTAAGCTACAATTATTCATATGCCAAAGTATCAAGTTCTAATCGCTGACAGTGTTATTAAGTACATCGACAAACTTGATGAGGGTGAAAGGGAGAAAATCATAAAGCGTCTTAATTTGTTAGAAGAAAATCCTCTTTCAGTAGGAGAACCACGAGGTAAATTCTGGGCGCTTAAAGTCGGTCGTGGAGGTTATAGACTAGCCTTTAACATAATAGAAAATCAAAAAATTGTCAGAGTTACTGCCATAGAAAAAAGGAAATCAGAAAAATACGATGAATTTTACTTATGATTATATTTTCTTCTTAGTTGTTCAAGTGTCTTGAACTTGCCGTTATCTATTTCTTTATCGCCTTTTTCTGCCTCTTTTATGAATTTTATATCATCGACTACCCGAAGAAACGCTTCTACATCGCCTCTTGGCAATCTCAATGTAATCATATCTTCCATAGCAATCACTTCTAATTATTAATTCGCGTTTATTAAAGTCTTTCTATACTGAAAGGTCGCGTAATTCCATCATGATTAGTGAATAAGGGCATGCGAAAACTGACTAAAATAAGCTTCAGAAAAACTTAACTCATTGCAGTGACAAAATCAATTTAAAGTATTCCAACATAGGTTTAGATAAGTGATATTATGCAGAAAATGAAAAACGGAACGGACTGGATAAAAATATCAGTAGACGAATACGATATGTTGAAGAAGAAGCAGGAAATAGCAGATGATGTTATATTCCAGCTTTCCAGAAGCTTGGATGATATGAAAAAAGGCAGGATAAAGAAATCTGATTAGAAGCTGTTAAGGAATTCTATAAATTCGTCCTTATGGAGCACCACATAATTTATTATCTTTTGCTGCTCTTTCTTTGAAGCATATGAGACCAGCAGAACTCTTGGCTTTTTCATTGAAATTATAAAATTGCCGATAAAGTTAAATATTAGGATTGTCATAATAGTATTGATTTATATGAAAAAAGATGATGTTGAGAAGCGTCTTGAAATTATGGTTAGGGAGTTGCACTCAATGCTTACAGAAGTCAGGACAGGCAAGCGTAAGATCTCTTTGAATGAGTTGAAAAAAAAGGTAAGCTCTCGTGCCAAAGACCATAACACAACTGAATTCATACGCAAGATGCGTGAAAGGGAATATTGATGCTTATTACTCTTGACACAACCGTTCTCGTGAAAGCGCTTGTCGAGCCACGAAGAGTAAAGGAAGACAAACTACTCAGAGAACAACTCAGGCTTCATAAAATTGCTTTTTCTATAGTTGCAGATATTCAGAAAGGCAAAAATCAGCTGTGTATCCCTTCTGTTGCTATAGTAGAAACTGCATCAGTTGTGTCCAGGCTTACGGGGTCAGAAGAACTCGGCAAAGAAGCTGCTGATTTTGTGACAGAACTGGCACATTCTATAATTTATGATGTTGAACTGCTTGACAAAGCTGTTGCAATTGCAACAAACACGAAGGCAAGCGGGTTTGATGTCATCTTTCTTGCATGCTCAAAACTTACAAATTCTATGCTTATTACTGATGATGCCGGCATGCACAAAGCCGCAGCAAGTGCAGGTGTAGAATCAAAACTTCTGCGGGAAATGCAATAGTATGATTCTGCTTACTTTTAGTCACAAATTTAAGCCGCCTTTTACAAGTATAGACATGGACGAACGGATTCCTGAAGTTCTGACAGCAATAACGCTTCTGCTGATAGGATTATTTCTCGTGCTGGGAAAAGTGCTTTTCTCTTTCAATCTTGACGAGAATTTGATATCAGCAATAACACAGCCGCTGTCATGGCTCATGTTCATCTTCGTCTTAGCGACAGCAATAGTCCTGCTCAAGGATGCCATTAAGAAAAGAGATGAAGACTAATCTCTGTAGTTTCACGAAAAAATGCCACTGAAGAAATCGTGTTGCCGCTCTGCTTACTTATCAAGGTCTTGTGTCAGGATAGTACGTTCCGGGCTCGCGAGAAAATGCATAGCGTCCCACCTTGATGTCATGCACTGTAGGCCTGTCTATTCCACGCTGGGTTATAAATCCATCAAATATTGTCGGAAGCGTTGGTGTGGTCTTGCCAAGATCAACCGCAGTCGAGTCTGTCGGAAACGCAAGGTTCTGCAATATTTCTTGTGATGCAATAGCTCTATTTTGTGACGGCAACCAATTAGGCCTGTACGAGAATTCTGCAAAACCGTTATCAACCGCGTTTGGCGTCCCTGCAGATCTGCCATTTATCTGTCTTGGTCCATTATAAACATAGATTACACCTTTTGACCTGTTATCTTGTGGTGGCATGTTGCTGCTCACTTCAATATTGGAATCCATGCCACTTATTGAGAAGAGGCGACCGTTGCTCACAAGAGGAACATCGTTGTGAATAACGTCTTTTATCACATTATCTATGAACTGCTGCGGAAAGCTCGCGTCTATAACAAAACGGGGTTGTGTAACCCATCGTCTTAATGGGTCTCTACCGCCATAATTTCCACCAAACAAGATTTCACCCAAAAATGTGCGGAAAGTATTATCACAAAAAAGCACGTCAAAATCATAATTGCCAGCTTGCATCATACCAACTGACACGTCCATAGGCGAGAGAAAGTCTCAGCCGATATTTTCTATTCTCGCTCTGTAAGTGCCTGGTGTCACTTCAAGACTATAAATGCCGTTGCTGACATCCTGGCTAGTGCCGCCAATAGTTATGCGGTATTGGGAAAGCGCTGCCGATGTGTCTGTGTCATATACACGACCAGTAACAGTCATCTTGATACCTGGTCCAGGCCCGGGAGGTGTTGGCTGTGTAGGAGAGCCGTTATCGCAACCAGGACATCCGCTTGTCGCGAGAGCAGCACTCAAAATTCCTAAATATTTTAAGGCCATTCGCCTGTCTATACCAGCATAGCGAGCTATCTCTCTTTCGCTAGGTTTGGCTACTCTGTCGTCAAAAAGTCCTTGAGGTACGTACATAAAACCACGTCTATTCTACGTATTTAATCTATTTACGCTCGGTAGCTTATAAAGCTATGGTATTTATATTACTTTTTAGTGGTGAAAAATATGGATAATTTAATACACTTTGACGGGTAGTATGATAAACCTGATGCTCGCCGTACCACCTCTTTTATTTTTGAAAACCGTCGCGTTTAGTCTTTTCTAGCCGTACTTTTGTATCACATCTTCTTTGTATACAACCGACTTTTCTGCAAAGAAGATGGGATCCAAGATTCATTGTTTATAGAACAATGAATCTTTAGATAAACTGCAGATTCCAGGTCTTCAAAATATCCATTAACTAGGCTTGAGAACGATTCTCTCCATATTTTCTCGTTCTTCATTTTTAGGCACATATCAAGCAGAGGAAGTTTTTTGACGATATCTAACCTTTTGAGTGTATCTGATTCCAACCAGTCTTTCCAGAATTTTATTTCATATTCTTCGGTGGATTTATTGATCTTTTTCGTTTTCATATTGTCATCTCCATGTTTAGCCAAATTATCAATTCAAAAATATTCTTTACCTGAATCTTGCGCGCTCATCCGATTCATTCCATTTGCTTAATTTTTTATCTGCGCCGAACATGCTTAATTTCTTTCTCCGCATTAATCTATTCTGTATTTTAGAATCATATTTTCGTCTTATTACAAACTCATTCTGACTTTTTATGAATACAAGTTTTTCGCTTGCTTTCAATCCTAAATATTTCCTGATTTCCTTCGGTATAGTTATTCTTCCTCTGCTGAGAATCTTCGCTACAGCTGACATATTAATCACTATTAATCATTTAACAAATTCAACAGATTTTTCTATAATTGCCCGTGCCGGCAGTCCCCTGATTTTCATCCTAAGACCTCTATGACCAGACGTCATTGGAAATAAAACCTCCCGATCACGCTTTCTATAGAAACAGATTATTTGTTCGCCTTGAATTTCGTCACCAAGATTTCTCAGAATCATTTTATTCTGCCTTCTTTGATGAGTTCTTTAACTATATCTAGAACAATATCAAAATCCAGCTGCAAGGCATCTGCGATATCGCTCGGGTAAGATTTTTTATTATTCTTTAGGTATTCTACGACTTCTTTCTTTGCCTTTTCCATGCTTACATCACGAACATTTATTACTTTAATCGACTCGAGCTTTTCCCTTACCGACGTCCTGACAAAATCCGCCGTGTTCATGTAAAACCCTTCTTCAACTATTTTTTCTATTTCTTCCAAGTCTTTTGGGCTTAGCCTAGCTGAAACAAGTTCGCTGATTTCTTTTTGTTTTTGCATATTTACCACTCTGTATTCTATAGATGACAAGATATAAATAGATATCTATTGATGTCAAAGATTAAATAAGAAACAGCGGCCCAACCAGATTAAAAATTAGCAGCGCTAACATCGCTACAGATATTACCTTCACCAGACGTTTTCTTCCACCCACTAGCTCCTCTAATATAAGCCCTCCGTCCAGCGGTTTTATGGGAAGAAGGTTAACCAGTCCGATTCCAAACGAGAACAGGAAGATCCACAAAAGCAGCACAGAAAATGTGGCATATAGATTCGTATTCATGTTAAGAATTATGGACTGGCTTACACCGGCTACGCCAAGAAAACCTCCTGCCTTATCAGGATGGCTAGCCAAGACAATATTGTATTGATGGGTCCTGCTCTTATCAACTATACCAGAAGGCAGGATACCACTAATGAAATAAGTGTCAGCTGTTATAACTTCTACTGTGTCACCGGCGTTGTACTTTTTCAGCGCGTCAGAGAGGCTTGTTTGATTTCTGATTTCAATACCATTAAGCAGGATTATCGAGCCTGTCATATTAGCGCTATAGGCAGGCGTCCCGTTCAGTGTGCCTGCAAAGTATACACCATAGGGAACAGCTGTTCCTGAAGAAAAAACTGCGAACGTTGCGCCAAGCGCGATAAGAAAAACAATAGCAGCAACAATCATATTGGCAAATGAGCCGGCTGCGTATACTCTCAGCTTTGTCATGCGATTTTTCTTTTTGAGCTGCTTTTCATCAGGCTCAACAAAAGCGCCTGGTATTATAATAAGCAGAAGCCAGCCAACGGATTTTATCTTTACACCGTCAACGCGGCACATTATGCCGTGCATGAACTCATGTGGTATTATCACGACGGCTATGCCAATAACCCATATCCACCAGGGCACAACAAAAACGCCAGGTGCATTTACCGGCGCTGAGACAGGCCCAGGCAACAATAGTTTTACGCCACCGCCTTTCGCGCCCTCTATCACAGCAATTGCTTGTGTTATTAGGACAAGCGAGCCGACAATCATCAATATAATTGCAACAACAATACCAATCACAGAAAGCGCCCGCCAGAATCTTTTGTGTGACTTCGCCACGTTATTTATGAAATTCCTGCCTTTTTGCGTTCTCCTTATGATTACTATACCTTCGCGTTTGACTTTTTTGCGATCGCTGTAAATCAGCAAAGCTATTACTACTATGAAACCTACAAACAGCGCAATATCTGATGAAACAAGAAAAGACAGAAGAATGGCAATTACTATACCAGCTACCACAGACAAGGCAGACCATTTCATTCATATAACTTAGAGAAAGGGTTAATAAACGTTTGTAATTAGGAAGGTCTACTTCTTTGCTAGTCTAATAAGAAGTTGTTTATTGTCTTTTATGCTCTTATCGGCAATTTTCATGACTTTTTCTCTTACCATATTAATCACCAGTACAGTTGTCAATCCATTTTCTTACAGAGTTTCTACTTATCTTGTTATTAGCTATCTTAAGTATTATATCCTCTGCCTCACTCATGTTTTCTATCTGAAAGTTTTTATTGTTATAATCCAAGAAAATGTCCATACATTCCAGACCTGTTCTTTTATTTCCATCAACAAATGGGTGATTCTGAATAATACCAAACACCAGAACAATAGATTTTTGAATAATATCATCTGAAATTTTAGTCTGCTCCAAGACTATATCCAACAAACCTTCATTAAGCAAACCTGACGTACCTCCAGTTTCTTCTATGATTTTCTCATGTATCTTAATTATTTCCTCCTTTGTCAAATACTTTACTTCATTCATAAGCATTCTATAGTAAAGAATCCTTTTAATTACAGCCAAGTGTGGTTTTTAATTCTTCCCTGACAATAGCATTGAATCATGACATCAAATTTCTGGGCAGACCAGGTCGCGAAAGAAGTTGTGGAACGTGAGAAAAAGCTTGGCCGCGTCTCTACTTTTCGTACGGAAATGGGGCTCGGAGCAAGCGGCATCCCCCATGTGGGCTCAACCGGTGACGGCATCCGCTCCTTTGTCGTCAATCTTGCTTTGAAAGAACTGGGTGTAAAAAGTGAGTTCATTGCTTTTAGTGATGACAGGGACGGCCTGAGAAAGATTCCTGTGGGATTTCCTGTGCCAGAAAGCGAGATAGGTAAGCCTGTGTCTACGATAGACGATCCGTTTGGCTGCCACAAAAACATGGCGCTGCACATAGGCCAGCTTCTTACCGACGCTTTTGACAGGCTGGGTGTTGAATTCAGGTTGATGCGTGCCCATGAGGAATATCCAAAAGGCACTCTTGACAAGCAGATAATCATTGCGCTTGAGAATGCAAAGCGCTGCGGAGAAATAATACGCGAAGTGACAGGCCAGGACAAATATATTACGCAGCTTCCTTACATGGCCATCTGCGAGAAGTGCGGCAAAATATACACGACACGTGCCTATCGGTTCGATGGCGAAAAAATCTATTACAAATGTGACCAGACTTTCGAGGGAAAGAACAGCAACACCGGGCAGGTCATAGAAGTAAAGGGCTGTGGTCATGACGGTGCCTGTGGACTGCGTGATGGCAAGCTTGCATGGAAGGTCGAATTCGCGGCAAGATGGGCTGCGCTAAAAATCAACTATGAGGCTTTTGGAAAAGACATTCTTGACAGCGTACGCTGTAATGATAGAATCGGCAAGGAAATATTCGGCTGGGAACCACCTATTCATTCATTCTATGAATTGTTTACGGAGCGTAGCGGTAAAAAAATAAGCAAGAGCGCCGGCAATGTCTTCACTCCGGCAAGATGGATGAAATACGCGTCTCCTGCAAGTTTGCGCCTCCTCTTTTTGAAGCGACTAGGAACAAGCCGCGTTGTTGACCCTGATGCCATACCAGCTTACATGGATGAAGTTGACGAGCTGTCGAAGGTATATTTCCGTGAAAAGCATAGCTTTTCAGGGACTCAGAAAGACCAAAGTCTTTCTCGAGTTGGAAAAGTAAAAGTTGCCAACCAAAAAGAGCTTGAACATCAAAAACGTTTATTTGAATTTGTAAATTTTCTGCAGACTTCAAAAGAGCAGGTTGCTGTTCCCTATAACATGCTTGCTAATCTCATGAGAATAGCCAAGAACAAAGAAGTTGTGAAAAGTATTTTAGAAAGAACTGGTCATGTTTCGAAAGATTTGAACAAAGAAGATAAGCAAGAGCTAGAGCAGCGTATTGCTTACGTAACTAACTGGATAAACGACACCGTACCAGAGGAGAAAATAGTTTATGCCATGAGTGACAGCCAGAAAAAATCCATAAAGAAACTTATTTACGAGCTTGAGTCAAAAGAGTGGGAAGAAGAGGAATTATACTCTCGTCTGTACGCTATACCAAAAGAAGACGGGCTTGAGCTGGGCAAGTTCTTCGAAGCAACCTATGTTCTTCTTCTGAACAGCTTACGCGGTCCGCGCCTAGCCCAATTCATCTGCGCTGTAGGATGCGAGAAGGCGGCTGCCATCATGAAGAACCGTCTGGGAGAATTCTAGAAATTACTTTCTTAACTTTTCTATGACTATATTTAGATATGTTTTCTAACAGTTTTGTCGAAGAACTCGTGAAAAAGAAGTGTGTCCCATGTGAAGGCGACGTCGAGCCGTTTTCTTCAGACGAAGTTAAAAAATACATCAGGCGCTTGAAAGGCTGGCAACTAAAAGGAAAAATGATAAAGAAGCAGCTGAAATTCAAGAACTTCATGGCATTGATAAAATTTGTCAACCATCTGGCAAAATTAGCGGAAAAAGAAGGTCATCACCCCGATTTCACTGTCAATTACAGCAAACTGAACATAGCATTGTGGACGCATGCAATAAACGGCCTGAGTGAGAACGATTTCATTCTGGCAGCAAAGATAGACAAAATGTACAGGGAATTCAAGCCTTAAACTCAATCAACCCAGCCTACGAATTGTTCCATGTCTCCGGTATGAATCCCGTCACCCTTCCTAAGGGCATATGTTCTGCGTCTCACGCCTTGAAAATATTCCAGATAGAAACTATTGTTTCTACGTCTTAGATATCCCGAAAAGTAGCTTACTCTTGAATTACTAGGAACAATCTTCACTTCATGTCCGACATGCTGTTGCAAGTCCGCAGGATATAATTTTTTCATCCTTATTCAAGAATTATGAGTGTTTTTAAATCTAAGGGTTTTTTATTTCTCCTGTATCTTCTTTCCCTTTAGCATGGCTTCCAGCACCGGAAGTTTCTGATCGATGTCGTTAATTCGCTTGTTGTATTTGTCCATGCGTATTTCGTATATTGGAGCAGAAAGTTTTCCTGTTTCAAAACGATCCCGCTGGGTTTCTTTCATCAGGTGATTCAAGGCGATTTTTTCCGCCTTCATACGCCTTATCTTTTTCTTTAGGTTACGTCTATTATATTTTTCCCGTCCAAACCATGACAAAACTATAATGAGTATTATAAGTCCCAGTAATCCCTGCCAGTATTTTTCAATGAAGCTTCTGCC
>DATDUC010000004.1:0-10005 GCA_035290545.1 archaeon
GTTCTTGCAGGGATAGGACTGTTCCTCATAATCGGCTTCCCTGACGTCAATCCAGACTACCAGAGAGTGGGCATGTCAAAGGCAGGCATATTTATCGGACTTATTCTGCTCATAATAGGTGCCTATCTCCTGCTTTTCTAAATCCTAAGACATATCTAAGATGAACATTTATTGTAAAATGTTCATGATGAAGACTTGGAAAGTCTTCCTATGCCGGAGAAGCTTCGCTTCTCCTTGCATCTGGATCCCATCTTCTCGCACAAGAAGATGTGATAAGTTTTAACCTGCTGAACTAGCCGAGTAAAGAAAACTTTATAGCCCCTGAAAGAAATAACAGATATTATACCTATGGTGACCGTAGGCGAATACATGTTTACAGAAAGGAATGACAAATATGGGCAAATGGATTCTTGGAACGCTTGATAGAAACCCTCTAAGAGGTGATATTCTTAATTCAGATTTGGCTAAGAGAATGTCCATGGCTGGGGCAAAATGGTTAGGCCATGCCATAGCTGCAGGACCTTTTGAGGCACATATTTCGCTGGATTTTACAGGATCGCCTGGTTCAGTTTCAGGCATTTACTACAGCTTATGTTTTTGGCTCCGTAAGTGGGAGTATCAGGTCCAAAAATCCGACGAGTGGATAGAAGTTTCTCCTGTCCATGCACAATATTATCAGCTTACCCAGAAGCAAAAGGAGGAGCTAGAGGGAAAGATAAAACAAGGACTTGTTTCTGTTTCACAATCTGTAGCAGACATGGAACTTCTCATGCATGACAGAAGGCGCTATCACGAGTTTCTTCACTATCTGGGCTACAAGACACCTAAGGAATGGATGAAAACTGACGATAAGACTGAAAAGGAACATAATCATCCGGAAGAGGAAATGGACGACATTTGTCTTGTTGGTGATGACAAAAGAGACAAGCTGATAAAGAAGAACACGGACAATCACTCACTCAAGGCTGTGTTCATTGACCAGGTAGATATGCATACTGGCGAGGGCATATCCATGAGAAGCATAATCAGTAGATGGCCTACACTTATAACGGATTTCATCAAGATGGCAGACAGCGACATGGACCCGGACAAGGTAAAAGACAAGCTGGATGTTTCAAAGGCTGAGGCAGTCATACTTATCACAAAGAACAAGCTCTATCAGGAATGGAAAAACATATTCGGGCCAGAGATAAAAAATCGCTACGTGCGGATACATGAGCTTGTAAAAGCCCGACAAGCATCGGTTGAGCAGTACAAAGAGTGGCTCAAGCCCTATGTTGCCAGACACAAGCTGATAAAAGAAGGCTTGGGCAGGGAAGGTAACCGGAAAGGTGGCACTACATCTTTCATGACAAGCGGTGGGACAGCTACTTCTTCTGCGGAGATAGTTCTCTATGTCTGGAAGGACTTCATAGTGCCAGAACTATACAAGGGCGGCTCAGAAGATATGGCAAAGATAACAATGGGAAAGCCAGGCGAACGGCAGCTAGAGGTTGACGACAAGTGGACAAAACAGAATCTTATTTTTGGCAAAGAATTTGGCCTCATAAACGCATATCCTTGGATAACCGAAGAATGGGTTCAGAAGCAGAAAGAGGAAATGTTCAGTGACGGATGGCTTACGACCCACAAACCATACTATTCGTTTTTTCAGATAAAAATAATGAAGACAGGGCTTCGTATGCCGACTGGCGAGGAGCTTGAGGACGGCATATTTGATGTCAACATGTTTTTCATGACGCAGAACGTGGTTTTCTGCAAGCTGCTAGAGCTTAAGGCAAAACAACAGGAAATGGAACATCACATAGACAAGCTTCTTGGTGTCTATAAGTCGCCTCAAGGCAAGGTGCCCACTTACGCGGTGAAAAATGAAAGTGCAATTTCCAAGATACTTGACAAATTTTCCATGACATTTGAAATGGCGAAGCGCGGACCCTATGAGCGCGACTTTGATGAACGCCTGACAAAGGTATGTTTTGCACGCTGCGCTGGCGAGCGTTATGGTCCTATTGTTGGCTACATAAAAAAGAAGATGGGACTTCCTGGCAGCTAGGTAAAAATAAGGACGGAGCTCTAGGTGGGATGAAGACGACCTTGCCTTGCTCTTAGTGAATGGTGAAAATATGACTTATACTGTTGGTATTTCGACTGGCTTCTGGCGAGTGGGAAGAGACCCGGCACTACTTGGTTTGGCGCAGAAGATAGGTGGCCTTGGCGCTACAGGTGGAATACGCTTTGTGCAGCTGGATCTTGAATCGGTTGCCGAGTTCTACGAGCCAGAGGTCAAAGTCCAGGTAAAGCGGATGAAGGACAAACTGGGAATGCTTTTTGTTGGGTTACATGGCGAGATAGGCGAGTTGATGGGTCTGGACTCAGCGGAAAAAAGGATATGGGACCAGACGCACAGGAGATTGTGCCAGACAGTAAGATATGCCGCTGATCTCGGCTTTTTTTATGTCAACATTCACATGTCAAACAAACAGGTAATTTCCTTTACAGAAGCACAACACCGTACACAAGGATATTTCTACCCGGTTGTCGGACCTGACGGAAAAGGACTGCAAAGTATAATATCTGGAACGCCCTCTGTATATAACGAAGCGAAAAAACACGTTGCAAGCAACACAATAACTCGAAGCGCCACATTTAATCAGGAGTACAAAAACCTGCAACAAGAGAACCTAAAAAAACTTCCTGAGATTCTTGAGAATATTGCAATCCGGGAAATAGAAAGATACCCTCCTGAACAGAGAACACACGAACTTAAGGAAGCAATCAAGAAACAGCACGAAGCAGAAGTTCGTCAGAATCTTATCGACCAAACATCTTCTATCGCATATAGGGATGAGGATTTCCAGTTTAATGTGTGGTTAAAATTGAAGGATTCAGAATCTGAAAAATATCAATTGGAAGATGGCGAGTGGGGTGCATTCCATCTAGTTGCTAAGTGGATGAAGGAAAAAGGCGATTCTTACTGGACTAACATTGCGGGTGGCAAAGACCCTCAATCACTTTACTTTGAGAATGAAAATGCGTTCTGCGCTGCTGTGGCTTCAAAGTATATAGAAGGCCACTTTACGCTAAAAGACAACCCGGCTAATCGGGAGTTCCTTAATGGCATGAGTGTAAAGGAGTGGTGTGAGGCAAAAAACCTTTTCATGCTTACAGAGAACCCGGAGTCGGGTGAAGGAGCAGAAGGACTTTACAGACTTTTTCGGCCAGACCACTATTACTATACAATAAAGCAGATCAATTCACCGAAAATAAAAATATGTCTGGACTTTGAGCATATGGTCTCCCAGGGACTTGATCCTGATGCTGAACTAAAGAAATTACCTGATGACTTCGGCAAGATGGTTGTTCTCTTCCACTTGGGCCAGCCTGTTCCTTATGGTGGAACAGCTCATATACCTGTCTCCCGTGGTTCTCTTGCGCAAGAACAGATTTACCGGTGGCTCTATCTCATGAAGAAAAAAGGATGGAAAGATGGTTATTTACTGTTTGAAAGAGGCGGCGGCAGAACAGGAAAGGGAGCGCTCCCACAGGAGGTCTTCGAGGACACTGTTACGGCTCTGAGATGGATTGTGACCTTTTTGGATCGGGACGTGAAACCAGAGGATTTGCCGCCTGAATTCTACGGCATTTCATTGCAAAACGAACCGGTCTTTGCTCGACAGCTTGTAGCTATGCGGGAACATGCTTGGGATCCGCTTGAAGGTTTACTTTCAGTCCCAGAAGAGAAGCATACATTCCTTGGCAAGACTGCTGTTGACAAAGGCAAGGCGCAGGAATGGGAAAAGAGGAAATTCAGGTAAGCTCCTTTTTCAAAAAAAGTAGCTTGCAGTCAAAAGAACATATTAAACATGATTCGCTGGCACTTATGAGTAACAGTTAATTAACTTTATATATACCACTATGAAGTAATACTTGTTTTCCTATAAATTTTATTATTTATAGGATCGAAAAAGAATGTAAATGTGATTAAAAATGGAAAAACAAACCCCCGTGGATCCAAAGGTCAAGAAAAAACAGGAGCTTTTCAGGAAAAAACAGCTTGCTCTTGCTAACAAGTTTAAGGACGAGGTTCTCAAACAGTACAAGGACATGGTTAAGGCAGTTGTGCTTTTTGGCTCGCTGACACGCGGCGACTTTCATGAAAAATCTGATATAGATATGTTAGTCATCATAGACGACGTAATGGCACGGCTTACGCCGGAGATGAAGGACGATCTGGATGACAAGCTTTATGCTATTGCAAAGAAAATTTCAGAGAGCATGACCGTGCAGCCTGCCTGGATGCTTTCAGAATTCTGGGACATGGCACGCATCGGCCACCCTCTGCTCTTTACCATAGTGCGCGACGGCTGGGCACTTTATGATACGGTTTTCTTCATACCTGTTCGCAAGCTGCTGGAGCTGGGAAAAATACCGACAACTCTGGAAGCTGTGGAAAAATTCATGGAGACAGCGCCGCAAAAAATCAATCGCGTTGAAACAGCAAAGCTCTACATGATAGCCGAGGACTTATATTATTCAATGCTTAACAGCTCTCAAGCGGTGCTAATGTACATGGGCCTTAATCCACCATCACCCAAACACACGCCGCTGGATGTCAAGGAACATCTTGTTGACGCCAAGCTTCTCGAGGAAAACTATCTGCAGGATTTGCAGGGAGTTATAGAGTTCAGAAAGGCCGTGGAGCACAAGGAAGTCAAGGATATAGCAGGCCAGCAGTTGGACGAATTCATACAGAAAGCAAAACAATATGTTTCACGCATGGAGCAGCTTTTGATGCAGCTGCAAAAGAAGAAAAAAGAAACGATAGTTCACAAGAACTATGAAGTTATGATAAAGGCGGCTGTGGCTGCTCTAAAAAAGATAGAAAAGCTGCCACCTGATCCCAAGGACTTGCCACATGCAGTAAATGAATATCTTATAAATGCCAAACGCATTGATCCCTACTTTTCCGATGTGTTCAAGCGTGTTATCACGATGAGAAAGATGCTGGACGAGGACAAGATAAACGAAATACCACAGAGGGATATAGAACTAACGCGAGAATATGTACGCAGATTTGTCCAGGATTTAAGACCTATCATAGAGCCAACCCCCAAATCCGTCAAGAAAAAGAAGAAAAAGTGATTAAGTGCTGCTAGTTAAATGTGGTTTTAGAGCGTGTTACACTACAGAGAGGGCACGGGCAATAGCAGACATAAAGAACGATTTGTACAATCTCGGTCTTCTTTCTGGTATGGCTCAATCGGTTTTTCACAGTGACTTGCACGGAGTAGACGCGGCTGCAAGTCATATCAGGGCAGGCGTCGCGCCTTATTTGCAATCATTTAGTGAATATCCAAATGTACACGCACTTTTGGAAGGAGCTGTGGAAGAGATAATTGGTGATTATAGGGCAGCTGCAGAAAGAAATGCACGGCAGCATGGGGGCAATCACAATCTTTAAAAGCTTTTACTTTTAAGTAATAACAGGTTTTAACTATGCCAGTAGAAGTAACATCAACCAATCCCTTGACATTCAGACTTGATAACGGGGAGACCAGAGTTTTCGGTACATACGCATTGGATGAAGATCCTCATAAAGTAACGGTCAGTAGAAAACGTGGTTGTGTTGTTTATCCTGTTGGTATATTTAATCACAATACAAGTTCAGATGCTTTATATCATGCTGTTGTAGAAGATAATTGTAGATAAGTGGTGGAATAAAAATGGGATATGAATTTCATGTGCACGGACTGTGGGTTCTAGGAGCACTATCGTTTTTTGTAGGCACACTCATAGCAGGAAACTTAGAATGGGTTGAGGGCACTACAAATGCTTCATTCGTCCTTTCAGTCATAATTGCATTCTTGTTCATACTCTTTGCAGGCGCATTGTGGATATCTGCAGCTGTTAATGCAAGACAGGAACAGAGATAAGTAATTCGACTTTTACTATTTTTCTTTAATAATAAATTTAGAAATAACAGTAATCATGCAGCCACTGTCTTTTCATCAACAATTTCTGTCTTATGGATTTCTATACTACCTACGGGATAAATCTTACTGCAATCTTTTTTGAGTTTGTGCTGCAGGTCGCCGGCTATTATGGAATTAATAAAATCTTCAAGTTTTATCTTTTTGGCAGCCTCTTCTATAAGGTCTACTGCAAGCTTGCGCGTATCGTTCTTAGTCGTGCCGCCGACACGCTTTATCAACATGAAAACAGTCTTTACTCTCACATGTACACCATCCTTGGTTACCACGTCCTGAACCGCATCAACGCGACGTCCGTGGCGTTGTACCATCCTGTAGATTCTTTCACGCATGCACTCATGGCCAACTAGTTTTGTATTGGCCTTGTTGCCGTCTATGGAGTCTATCCTGATCCTTAACTTTACGAAGAATTTTGAGTAATTTCTTGAAATATCCATCAGACTTACATTTAATGTTCTGCCAATAAGCTGTTTCGGGTCAGCGGCCAGTGTTTCGCCTATCTGTTTGCCGCCGAACATCTCGGGCGCCATTACTTCGTACCATATTTTTTTTACTGCCATATACAAGACCTCATTGACTGACGCCTTCGGCGTCTTTCAACTTTCGGTTTTCTTTTCCTTGATATCTTTCCCTTAGAGAAAAATATTATTTAAGGTTGTATTAAATCCCATTAGAATGGGTCCTAATATCTTCCCTTACTTAAGTGAGAAGTTTTAAAAAGGTTGATTAGCCGTAGAGAATATCCCAATACTCTGGGAAATTCTGATAGAGTTCCTGCTTTGTTAGATCTTCGGGACCTTCGTAGTAGAACACTATCCATGGCCACCTTCCTTCTAAATCTGGTTTTATTGGCTGCACGAAAAAATCGGGTCTTAGTTCTGTTCTATTGGCATGAGGCTTCCAGTAGGGCGTTGCCATTAGTACCTTGGTTTTTTTGTCAAGTGGTTCTATGTCTCCGTCCAACAGAACCTTCATCATATAATCATCATTTTCTGCATGCATAGGAAACAAATAAGTCCCATCTTCTTTGTCAACGGCGTCAACTCTCTGAAGTCCATTTCTCATTATATGGTGAAAGGAATGCCATGTCCTGCCGCTGTCAAAAACATCGTCTACACCACAAATCGTTTCATAACGATTTCGTCTAAAATGACGCATTAGTTCCTCCATGTTATAAATTTCAATTCCCTGGGATTGGTTTGATGTACCTTCATTATAGGACTTGCCTGCTGCAGAATATGTGTGGAGTTTGTAATTATAACCTTTCAGTGCACCAGTAAGTGGAGCTGCTACGGTTGTACCACCTCTCCAAATACCAACAAAGGCGTTTGGTGTATAATCTTCAGTGCCAGTATGAAGCTCGGCTTTTTCATGCATTAATCTTGCAAGTCGTAGAGAATCGGTCACAACTTTGTGAGGATCGAAGAAAACTTTGTAAGTTTCTACCATACTCCAAATAAAATCTAAAATTTCTTAAAGCCAGGCCTTCTTAATAAAGCGGAAAGAATTTTGCTTAAAAAGCATTACAATTATAATTCTATCTATGCTATTTGCTAAGTTAGCCGAGCTCTATGAACAGCTGGACGCTACGCCGAAGAAGCTGGAAAAACGGGATATTCTCGCGGACTTTTACAAAAACTGTTCTGACAATGACCTTTACAGAGCTGTTGTGCTTTCCATGGGAACTGTTTTTCCTAAAGGTGAGGAAGAACTGGGAATAGCCAGTGGCATGATAAAGAAGGTAGTTGAGCGAGTGTCCGGCGCTTCGGAAAAAGAAGTCATGGAAAAATTCAAGACAACGGGTGATCTTGGCTTGGCTGTAGAAAAATTGATGGAAAAGCGGAAGCAAAAGTCGCTTGCAAAAAAGGAGCTTACAATATATCATGTTTTTGACAACCTCCAACGACTTCCTAGTATAACCGGAAGCGGCAGCCAGGACCAGAAAATATCACTTATTGCTGAACTGTTGTCATCGGCCAGCCCAAAGGAAGCGCGCTATATTGTCCGCACCGCACTTGGTCAGATGAGGATTGGTGTTGCTGCAGGCATTGTTCGCGATGCTATAGCTAAGGCATTCGACCAACAACCAAAGGAACTAGAGAAAATTTATGATGTACTTGGTGATTATGGCCGCGTGGCAGAGCAGGCAAAAAAGGGTAAGCTGAAAGCAAAGATACAGGTGGGACAGCCTATTCGCGTTATGCTTGCTGACAGAGCAGGGGATATACAAGAAGCTATGACCAAGTTTGAAAAACCAGCCGTAGAATTTAAATATGATGGATTTAGGTGCATCACAGGACATACCGGGATTTATACAAATTCACACGGGTTAAAACCTGTTAAAGATATCAAAATCGGGGATATGGTTTTAACCCACAAAGGGAGATTTAAAAAAGTCATTGCTATTAACAAAAGAAAGAAAGACAAAGGAGAGAGATTGTTTAGGTTTCAATCTTTTATGGGTAACGAATTCAGAATTTCTGAAGGGCATGAAGTATTATGCAAAAGGAAAAATAAAATAGTATGGTTACCATCAGAGCAGGTAACGAATGAAGATGTGCTAGCCTTCCCTCTACCTAAATTACATACAGATGAAATGCCTTATAAAATGACATTAGAAGATGCTGGCTATAAAAAAGAAATTATTTTAGATTCAAAGTTTTTCAGGTTCTTAGGCTATTGGATTGGAGACGGATTTACTAATGAGTATCATAATACAGAAAGGGTTGGTTTAATTTTCAACTCTAAACATAAAACTTTAATGAGAGAGTACAAAAAAATTATACAAGAAGTTTTTGATATTAAAGAAATATCTGAGTATAAATACAAAAACAATGCAATCTCTATGTACTGGAGGGACAAGCCGTTGCGTGTATGGCTTTCTAAAAACTTCAGAATTGAATGGAAGGGCAAGACTATTCCGGATTGGTTTATAAACATAAATCAATCCAATTTTAAAGCATTCTTGCAAGGATGGAGAGAATCCGACGGTACGGACAGTCACGGCACAATAAAAATAACAACACAAGAAAGGAAGTTGGCTTCTTTGGCGCAGATTATAGGATTAATGCATTCTATTCCTCTAGGGCTTAGAAGGTTTAATGTGAAACTTCCCAGGAAAAATTACAAAAAAGAATACTATATGATTATTATACCCAAATCTGATAGAAATGCTGTATGTTCAGATGGATATGCATTTTATAAAATATTAAAAAAAGAAGAAATCAAAAGACCCGACCCACGCGTTTCTTTATATAATTTACAGATTGAAGACGACGAAAGTTATTGTACTAATAACGTCACACTGCATAATTGTCAGATTCACAAGGACGGCTCCGAGATAAGTGTTTTTTCACGCCGCATGGAAAACGTCACAAAGCAATTTCCTGATATAGTAGCCTTAGCAAGGAAATACATAAATTGCAAGCAGTGTATAGTCGAGGGCGAAGCAGTTGCCATAAAAGAAGGAAGACCGCAACCTTTCCAGCTTCTCTCGAAAAGAATACGACGTAAATATGATATTGAAAAGATGGTCAGAGAAATTCCGGTCCAGATCAATCTTTTTGACCTGCTATATCTTGATGGAGTTTCCTATATTGATGAACCACTCACAGAAAGGTGGGCTTCTCTCAAGAAAATAGTAACACAGTACAAATCATTCAGGTCTGCTGACCATCTAGAAACCACAGATATTGACGATGCAGCAGAGTTCTACGAAGCAGCTTTGGCGGCAAGTCAGGAAGGAGTTATAGTCAAGAATATGGAAGCTCGGTACCAGCCGGGCAAACGTGTTGGTTTCTGGCTTAAGGTCAAGGAAATACTTGAACCACTTGACCTTGTTGTCGTAGGCGCGGAATGGGGCGAGGGTAAGAAGGCTATGTGGCTCTCTTCTGTCATACTAGCCGCTTGGAAAGGAAACAAGCTGGTTGCAACAGGCAGGATGGCTTCTGGTTTCACAGAAGATCAGCTTGAACAATTAACAAAAACATTGAAGCCGCTTATAATCAAGGAAGAA
>DATDUC010000005.1:0-21365 GCA_035290545.1 archaeon
TGATATTGGTGATTTAAGTTACAAGAATGGCAGAGACTGGCCAAAACCGGGCGAAAATGTGTATGTAAGTTTCTGGAAAGACACCGTCTGCACAAGGCGCACTGCCGACTTTTTGCAACTCGTGACTCTTTGTCCAAAAGACCGGCTCGGTGGTGAGTTCAGGCTTGTTAATTCTCTGCTTTCGCCACCATAATATGTAATACTTTTGTCCAATAGAAAGGATTTATTTAGCCGAACTAAACTATAATACATGGGAAAGGGTGACATAGAAAGAGAAACAATATTTCATATTGTCGTCATGCTGCTGGTTTTATTCATAGCCGGGGCGGTAATTCTTGGAGTTAACTCGCTTGTATGGACCCAACAAGACAAACTATCAGAGGTATTTGAACCAGGAAAACTTGACATTACCAATAAAGACCCCCAGGGAGGAATAAGCAACCTGATAAAATTCGACTGCTCACAGGCAGCCTATACACTAATAATTGACAAGCCAAAATTTTATTACAAAGGCACTGCGGGAAAAACACTTGACTTCATACTTTTGCTGGATTACAAAAATGTATTTTTTACAGGAAATGATGAAAATGGTGTCATAAAAGAATTTCATTGCACGCCAGATGAAAGTGGTGAGAAGTTTCAATGCCCTGAAGACAGTATTTTTTTCACGCTTCAGGGAGTTACTGGTGTAACAGGCGAACAGGTATTTCATTTCACAGCATGGAAGGCAAAACAGGTTGTTATAGAAATGGCACGCAAAGCTGCAGCGAATGAGCCCGGTCAGACACTTTTTACTATGATGGACAGCTATCCTGAGTCCTATATGACCTCATTTGATGGTGTAGTTAATGTGACTACTAAATGTGCAGAAGCCAAATGCGCTGCTATCAACGATGAGTCTGGGTGTAATACGGAAAATGAATGTTACTGGAGAAAGCCGTGGAACATAGGCTGGTTGAGTGGATGCAAGCCGTGCCCAAGCTATACGATCTGCGGTGACTATGACAGGGATGCCTGCGAGAAATGTGCGACACCACAAGCAAACTGTAGAGTAACTACACTTGGAGGGTGTGAACCGAATTAGGTGAGAGAAATGGAACTAACAATAAGCACACTGACCTATGTTTTAGCAGGAGTAATAGTTTTCGGAGTGAGCGTGCTGGTTTACATGTATTTTAACGGCGGCATACAACATAATTTTGACCTGATGCTTGGTCTTTTCAAGTAGTATATAGAGGTTTTACCTATGAGAGTTGAATACGTAATTGTAGGCTTTGTGCTAATGCTGATTGTTTTTGTGGTAATACTATCCATGCTTTCGGGCGTGGTGCCCAGCATAGATGGCATATTCTCTCTGTTTAAGTCAAGGGGATAGCTTATGGCTGACCAAGACATATCAGAAATAATATACACGATGATGAGTTTACTGTTTCTCCTGCTGGGCATAGTTCTTCTGGTAGCTATCCTCATGTCTACCATAAATCCAGCTGAACAGATTGCATTTGCAAACGTTGAGAAATTGCGCGCAGGCATGAATCAGGTCTGTCTCAACGGGGTGGGCGGACAGGAATTAGGAATGAAGTTTGAACTGCCGCAAAATACGCCAATACTCAGTTCTATACAGACATCCATACCAAGATGGATAATAAAAACCAACGGCGACCCTAATTATGTTCTTTATTATGAAGCTTTTCCAGTAGGCGATGCGACCGGCTGGGAAGTTTATCAGGACATGCAAAACCGTTTGATAGCACAAGTCAACACAGCCGGCATGAATTCTGAAGATGTTGGTAAATATGTTACCGATCAGGTAATACCAGCATGGAACACACGAGTTGTTGCTAACGTTGCTGTAGATATGAAATCAAAAAGCCTTGAGGGAATAATTATCAATAACATAATCATTGGTGAAACCCGCTCGGATTATTATCTTGGAGAACAAACGCCAGGCAAACCAAGTGTAGACGTAGGTCCTGATTATAACCAAAACTTTGGTCTATACGGAGAGTGGAAGGATAAGGATGAATTTGGGATTCCTTTGAGCGGCGCCAACAAATACGAATTCAAAACATACCTGAGCATGAGCAGCTTTGAGAAAGGCGCGATAAAATACGAACCATGCGGCGTAAATACACTTTGCATGAAAACAAGAACCGGTGTCTACCGATTTCCATTGGCGCAGTGTGAAGATATAAAATATATAGAAATGAAATACGATGCGAGGAACAGAAAAGTGATATATGGGGCGGCTGGCATAGTTCTAGTAGTAGTTGTTGGTGGGGCGTGTATATTAAGCACTGCCGGAATTTGTGCGGTGCCAATAGCTGCTGGAACTGGTGCGGTTGACGCAGGTGCACTGGCAGGAGCGGGTGCATCCATAGCTCAGGTGGGACCTGGTATGTATGTGGCATCTTCAGCAGTGACAGGAACAACAGCCAATACATTTATTGCTACTGTTGGAACAGTAGGCGGGACTGCTACTGCTTTTTCAACAGCTACATCGATGGGAACAGCAGCATCAGGAATCACTCTTGGATCTATCTTAAGCGGCGCATGGTCTATTGCAAAAGGAGGCGCTAGTTTATTATGGAAAGCTGCTGGATTTATTCCAGGACTTAAGACTATTCTATCTTTAGGTACAGCTACCACTGGTGGCGTAGCAGGTTATAAAATTACGGAATTTATCGCAGGTGCATTTCTTTCTTACAAAGTTCAGGACTTTAACATGGAAAGCCCGTGCAACATAAAAGAAATGAAAATAAAAATGGTTGACTGCCAAGATCTTGATTGTGAAAGATTCACCAGTTATCCTATGTATGAATACGGAACCGATGGCAAACTAAAAGAATTAACCAAAAGGCATTATACGTGCGTTGAAAAAATAGGAACTGATATTGATACTTCGGGAGAATCAAGAGACGCAACATTTACGCCTGATGACAAATGTCTCCAAATTGTTGTTAACGAAAAGGCAGATGGTTTCTGTTGGACGCCTGACCCCTATAGGGATTCGTGGCTTTCTGACACGCAATTAATGGCACGTGTAGCGGGATTTCTTCCTATAAATCAAAATACAGCTTACATAGACGGCTCTGCTCCTTCAACTATATTGAAATATTATTCGCTAGGTGATCTGGAAACCTGGAAAGACTATTTTGAACGCAAGTTTTCGTGGGGATGGCCTGGCTAAACAACATCGTATATGTGGCATTCTTTTGTGAAAATGGGTTTTATAGCGGACGCGGAAAATATATAATAGGCAGAACTAAGTCTTACATAGTGATGTAAAAATGGAGCCGCTTCAGTGGATTTTTGTTGTAACAGCGCTTACGTTGGTATTTGTAGTGTTCGCAATAAATCCATTACAGGTCGCGATAGAAGAGGCTGTGCAGAATAATGCTCAGCTCCAGACTCAGCGGCTTGCAAGCGTCATAAACATGATGAGAAGCGCTCCCAGTGGAACATCTTACACTTTTAGCATGACAAACACAAAATGCAGAGTAAACATAACAGACAACTTTGTAAAACTTACGATAATACCCAGCGCAGGTCTTGAGGTTCCCTATACGGTCAGCACCATAAATACAGGCACACCAATTCAGAACATAAATTTTGACTGCAAAAGAACCGTGCAGTTTAGAAATACCGGTAGCAGACTTGACGTAATCCCGTCACCTTAGAGAGGTCTTTGAATGGCAAAACTCGATCCAATGGCAATTTTAATGTTTCTCTTTCGCATGTCGCCAGCTATACTCTTCATACTTTTTATCATGCTGATATTTTTCTCGTTCCAAGTGGATGTGCGCAACGACAACATGAAGCGTGCTATGTTTGAAATTTCCGACGCGTTGACAAGCTCACAGCTTACTGACTACAAATCCGTATTCAATCCACAGAAACTTACGGATGCGGAGAAAATGGACCCCAACAGAAATATAGAACTCTATGCTGTCAACTGCGATTACGGCTACTATTTAGACATAGAATCTGTTGCAGGAAATACTAGGTGTGGTAGTGGCAGCGACTGTGTAAATTTCTGCTACTCGGCTTGCAACCTTGATGCAAGCACTATAGATATGTCAACTGTAGGCACGATAAACGGCAATTGCGGCTGCAATATAGAGCCGAGAGGAAATAACTTCTGCGAATGCAAAAAAACAACACAGAGCGACTGGCAGGATGCCTACAAGTGGGGCTATGGTTATGTAGCGAGCTTCAAGGGAAAGATAGCAGCGCCATATGTGGAGTTTCCTGTGGGCATAAATACTGGTACAGTTTTGCCGGCAAAAATGAAAATCACTGCCTATGATTCCTTCATGACAAGAATATCCTGCGCCACGAAAAAAGCCTATGAGATGAAAGAAGTTGCAAAAATAAGATTTGACACGTCATATGTAACAAGGAATTCTGTATTCAAGCGCACTGACCCTGCTGGCACACATGTATGCCTTTACTTTCCTCCTGACACTTCATATGATTGCCGTTATTTTCCTGATATTCCTTTCCTTGATTTTACATTTCAGCCGCCTATAGGCAAGGACAGGGGTGTAATAGCAGCCTATCCGCTAAATACGGGTTACGCAAGTTGTGGGGATGTAATGTCGAACCCTAGTCTAATTGCAACCGGAAATGAACAGGTATATACAGTTATACTTTGTGTGGTGGAAGCATCATGAAAGGATTGTCAATGCCTGAAGACATAGGAATGACACTAATACTCCTAGTTGTAGTGATGGTGATGATTGTGCTCGGGGTTTTCATCTATTTGAGATTCACTCTTGGCGTAGGAGAACAAATACAATATTCTATAGATTTCGTGTCAATACAAAATAAGCCTTTCATGGTGACAGAAGTTTTGTCGCACGTGCAGTTCGGAGACAGACAACTGCTGGAGCAGGCAATAGAAACTTCTGCTGTAAGTTCTGTCCAAAAGGCGAACACCGTTGGGCTGCCGGGCGATCTGAACAGCTTCATGAAATCTTACGATCTTACACAATACTATATTTCAGTAAAACGTGACACTAATGAAGTAATGAGCATGGACAGCTCAGAATCCAAATGCGGTGAGAATAATGAAGGTTGGTGTGTATGGCCTCTTGTTTATGGAGAAAGTTGTGATGTGGGCCGCATTGAAATCGATGATAAGGGTCTTTGTAATCCTCTACAGCTTTGCTGCAAACATGATCTAACTGCTTATGTACAGCTTCCAGACCACAGTAACATAGTTCCTTGTGGTTCTGGTGGCGTTTGTTCTTGGGGGCAAAGAGATGTTACATGGTGGAATCCGCTTTCTCTATTCAATAAACGTTATTGCAGACAGGGTCAGATTTATCTTGGACAACCTCCGGAATGCGATGGTGCAAATGGTGGTGCAACAGAAGTGTGCTGCGCACCGCAAACAGAGGAAACACTGCTCTCAGCTGGCATGGCTATGAAAGCGGTTGTGCCTCTACTTTACAAGGATAGATATGGTACAATGGAGGTTACTGTCAAATGAAGAACTCTTATTCAAAGGGTACTGGAACCACAGCAGGCACGATAATGCTAATAGTAATATTTGCAATATTTTTCAGCATCTATCTTTACATGACTAATGCCCAGGTGCAGAGCACAATACAGTTGAATCTGGAATCGCTCTCGCTAATGAAATTGAAATCAACATTCTCTTTATTCAATGCTTCTCTTGGCAACACATGGTTTATCTCCACAGTGCAAGCAATCTTTATTACAGGTGATGAAAGCATAGGCTGCGGCATTGATACTAGCAACAGGCTGACAGAAGACTACTGGTATTGGCGCGACCCGAACCAAGGTCGTGATGGTCTTACGGATTCCCAAGGAAGACCAATAGAACGCATACCAGCTACGAACAAGGGTAATGACTGGGGGAGAAACCCTCAGGTATGCTACCCAAGAGACAATCATGTTTTGACATATCTTCAGAATAAACTTGAATGTGATGGCTTGCTGAACCTTAAAACACCCATTGACACAGGAGGAGTTGCTATAGTTTTTGATTCGGTGAGAAGCGCGTGCAATGGCAATAGCAAAGCTGTGTCAAACTTTTTGCTGAACCTCAATGATGACAACATTGAATCCAAATTCTCCCAGAGCATAACTGCTACGTATGGAGACGGTAGAATCGTTGCGCAGACAGAAAACTACAACAAGATCATGACGTCCTTTAGACAAATGGTGGCTAAAGGAAGACAGGCAATAGAAGGTCTTCTTCTTTTTGGAGACTCTCTTGAACAGCACAACCCACAACTTCAATATTCCCAGAGCTATGCTAACAAAGATGGTTATGAAAACCGCATCAAATCTTTTTTGAATACCATATTTACAGCACGCGTGCCTTCTGGAGTACTTGCAACGACAGATATACAGACAGATATGAGGGCTGCGGATTCCACAGTAAGCGGCGTTATGCATAATGGTATCGGTCTCGTTGTCCACTACAAAGCCAAGGCAACTTATACAGAAGGGGCGACACAAGTGTCAAACACTTTATTTCCCTGGCCAACAAACAGCAGAAAACTAAACAGCTGTTATGGTTTCAGAAAGCTGGATGAAAACGATCCTGGTAAATTCCACATGGGGATAGACATAGTGCCTGCTGTTGATGAAGTAAATGCTGTTGGAGATGGTGTTGTAGTCGACACCTACAATGATTGTCCTGTTGGCGCTCTTGGATCTCTATGTGGTGGACCTGGAAATCAGGGATATGGGAACATGATTTTGATAAAACACTCTAACTACTACTCATTTTATGCACACCTCAGAAAAGATTCTATTACTGTGGCAAAAGGCGATTCTGTAGGGACAGGTCAACAGATAGCGTTGATGGGAAGCAGCGGCTCATCTACAGGAGTTCATTTGCACTTTGAGCTGCGTACTCAGGCGACAGCAGGCAGTGCTGTAAATCCCTGCACACTAATAGACTGCACGCAATCCAGTGACAAAAAATGCGACACCATAAGCACACCAACACAATCAACGCCTGGTGTATACTATTATAATGATGAAAACGCGAATGCATTTGTAAAGCGTCCGATACGACTGGAATACCTAGCTGAAGATTATATGCCGGCGCTTGACTGTACAGCACCACCACAGTCAAATCTTCCAGCTAGACCAATATATTTCAATTGGCAGAGCAGCAATGACATGATGTGCTGTGCAGGCAATCTGTTCTCATGCAATGCTGATATTCCAGGTCTTGATTCTCTACAGAAGCTGTCTAGTGGCATGAGTATACAAGATTCAATACCTATCCAGAGCATTTGCAACGGTATTCTGAGTGGTTCAACACTTAGTTGCACATCAGCAGGATTCCAGCTAAGCTAAACTATTGCTAAAAGTGTGGCGCGGGTTCGTCTCGGTCCTTACGATACTTATCTTTATTTATATCTGAAACAAATAGAAAACAGGTGTTTGTATGAAAGGCATTTCGATGGCTATAGAAACAATAATATATCTTATACTTGCGATTCTTGTTCTTTCTGTGCTGTTGCTGTTCTTTTTGTCGCAGGCAACCCCACCACAGGACCAGTTTGCACTTGAAGCAAAACGCAACAGTGCCTGTGCAGCTTATACCACTCAGGACTTTCGGTGTGTAGGAGAAAACGGCCAACCATTAATCGGCGGTACCATTATCACAAATATACAAACTTCCTGTAATGAGCTTACAAGACGATTCAACGGCGGCTATGACAAATGTGAATCTGGCTCGCTGCTCGAATGCATAAAACAGTGTTGCCTGACGTGCCCGAAGTAATTTTATGAGGTTTGCTAAGTATGTGCATGTAGGTTCGCTTTCGGCCTACGACGCTTTCTAATTAGCGTACGATAAAACCACGTTAGTCATGTTACTAAGTGCGAAGGCCGGGCTCGCGTTTCACATTTTCACCATAACCATATTTCTTAAAGTTTTCAATTTATCTTATTAACATGGTGGAAAAAGACGAAAACATGGTCTTCGTAGGAAAGAGCATTGCATAGACAAGCTCCCTAATAGAAACCGACCATGTCCTATGTACTGGCAGTAGTCACTCAGCTCGGCAAAGGCCAGAACGAAGTGCGCATAAAAGCCCGTGGCCAGTCAATATCAAAGGCCGTTGATGTTGTTGAAATCGTCAAAAATAAGTTTGCCTTGGACCTTAAGGTCACAAACGTAAACATAGGCACAGATGTACTGGAGATAGAGAAGGAGAAGATAAACGTCTCCAGGATAGAAATAACGGTAAGAAAGTAAGAAATCGCTAGTTCTAGTATTCAGGACCGCACCAAAGATTCGTTTTAATTATGCCCTAACTTTAGAAAAAGTATACATGGAAAACCTTTGGTTTTCCTGTACAGTTAACCGAGTTATCACATCTTCTTTGTATACCACGGCTCCCTGAAGAAGATGGGATCCAAGATTCATTGTTCTATAAACAATGAATCTTTAGATAATATTTCGGATTTTCCATCGGTTAACTATATATACCACTTAACTGCATAATTAATTAGTGATTAAATGAAGGGTCTTGAACTTCCGATAAACATGATTGTTGTCGTTGCGATAGCAGTGCTTGTTCTTGTTGTTGTCGCTGCATTTTTTGCAGGACAACTTGGCGGAGGTACAAGTACAATAGCGCTTGAGAACGCATTCATATCAGGCTGCGGCAAGCTGAAATCCCTATACAACTGTGATTCTACTCAGATTGGCTCTATAAACGTTCTGAACTATGCGCCACAAGGTACACCAGTGTCTGCCACAGGATTTCCATTCTCAAGCATATGCACTGCAAAAGGATACATCACTACTCAAGAATGTGCAAAAGCATGTGGATGCCAGATATAAGCAATCCATTTTATTGATTTTTTCTAATTAGTCGTGCGGCTCGGTAATTACTTAATCCATCTGCTCAAGGAACGCTGCTCGCCTTTCTTATCTTTGAGCCGTTTCAGGGCGTTTTCTATGCGCTCTTCTGAGAAATCGTGCTCATCGCACATGAGCTTCTTTACTTCCTCTTCCTTAGGCTCGCCGAAGACTATTTTGTAATCGGTTACAGGCGGCTTACGGAAGAATTCAAATATCTGCTCTGGTGTCACAGAGAAGTCCCATATAACACTTTCGAAAACTTTTTTGAGTGTTTTCTTTTCCCGTACAAGATCCAGAGCCTTTTTGGGCCCATAGCCAGGAACACCGCCTGGATTGAAGTCAGTGCCAATAAGTATTCCGACCAAAATCAGTTCGTCATGGGTGATTTCCAGTTTTTTCAGTATGTTATCAAGGGTGAGCATTTCCGGGTTTACCATAACGTATTCGGAACCGCGCTTCTTTTTGCCGGTTATTGACAAGTTGCGAACAAGGCGCTGGGCACCAAATAAAAGAGTATCATAATCCTGAGATGCTACGCAGTAAGCGTCCTTTTGTTTTACAAGATGGGCACACATGGCTTCGCCTTCACTGGGAGCCTGAATATAAGGTATTCCCATTGCGTCCAGAAGAAGCTTGCTGTCATTTATGTAATCCTCGGTTATTGTTGTCGAGCGCTTTGCATGTTTGCTGGCTGCAACATAATCTTTTTTTTCAAGTGCCTCTTTCCATTCTCTCAAGGCTTCAGCACGCACGTCGCGGCGATGAGCTAGAACAGTCTTGAACTCAGGCGGCTTGCCATCAAAGACATAGACTGGCCTTACACCTGTTTCAAGTAGCTTTATTGTCCTATAATATAGGCCTGTCAAGTGGGAAGTTACCCGGTCCTTGGAATCTTTGAGCGGAGTACCGTCAGGTTGGCGAATAATTGATAGAAACTGATAAATCCAGTTGAAGGCATCTATGGCTACGACTTTATCAAACATGTCCTCAAGCCCGACTACATCGCCGTTGACAAGCTGTGTAAGTTGGATTCCCATCTATATTCTCCGATATATATTATTGATAGAAAACTAGTTAAACATTACCTTCAAGAAGGGTAAGAATTCATAGCTTATTTTTAGGCACTGGAACCTCAGAAAGGCGCTGTATGTATTCCTGAAGTCGCCTGACTTCCTTTTCAACAGCAGCAACAGCCTTTTTTGTTTTTGTGTCGCTGTTCCTGATGGTGTTTAATTCATCAAGCGTGTTGGTTATTTCCTTCTGGAGCTTGAGCATCATCGCGTTCCGCACTCCTTCTATAAGGTCGCCGTCCAGCTTGGCGTAGAGTTTTCGGTCGCCTCGGTCTTTCATTTTTTTGATTATGCCTATTATTTCAAGCAGGTCAAGGGAGAGTGATATGGATGCTGGAGAATATTTTGTCTGTTGTGTAAGCTCTTCTAGGGAAAGTGGCTGGCCGGCAACAAGCAGGGCTGATATTATTCTTCCATGAACCTCGCTGTAGCCAAGTGACGCTGCCACGGATGCAAAGGTAGAATGAATCTTTTCTTCCCCGTTCATGAGTAAAGTTTGGCTAGTATGCTTAAATTCATTATAAAACCTTTTCTGACATAGAAAAATCATGACAAAAGTTTTTGCCACAGAATCACCTAACTGGATAAAGGTAACTAATTTTTATGGCGAAGACCGAGTAATTAAGACGCTTGTAGATCCGCCACTATTGCCATACGAACAACTATGTGAAGCCGTACTAAGATCAGGTGCTAAAGATGTGCATCTTGATGGTGCTCGTTATTCACTTCAAGAAGATAAAGGAAGACTTCCTAGTCAAGAAGAGCGTATTCATTTCAAAGGGGAAGTTGTAGCTATAAGAGAACTAGCTTATCAAAAGGTATAGAAAAATTTTATTGTTTCTTCAGAATTAATTATATCAAAGTGGCGTTTCCAGATTCAACAGAACCGACACCTTCTATCTCGCGGATTACTCCTTCGAAATCTATGTCTGCGCCTTTTTTGTCGTCAAAAACAAGAAGAACTTCAAGCATAACAAGACCAAAGCCTATTGGTTTTTCAACAATCTGCTGCGGCTCGACAGCGTCCTGAATTCTTTGTTTTAGCTGATTGAGGTTTACTTCTGTGTTCTCAGGCATAATATTGAGAGTTAGTGCTACTTGACCCATAGAATCACGGTCCCTTAAAACCACATTCAGTGCAAATGTATATAGTGCTCTTTAATCTGCATTTGCTGCATCTAACTATATCTGTTTTAAGGCAGGACGGACATTTGAACATGGTGAAGTTGTCCTCTGAAATCAGTGTATCATTGCATGAAGAGCATTTCATAAGTATCAAAACCTACTCTTAATCAATATCTTTATAAATTAAATATCTGTTAAGAAGAGTATTGAAATGCCCTTATAGTTTAGTCTGGATAGAATGAGAGGTTGCGGGCACCTTTCCAGAAAGTTGCATCAAAGCGGAAGGTGGCAATTACCTTTTGACGTGGGTTCGAATCCCACTGGGGGCATTCATAATTATTATATAATGAGGAATGTAATGATGTATAGAGGTCTCCTATGAAAATATCCATTGTAATACCTACTTTGAATGAGGGAAAATACCTGGAAACTACCCTTTTTCATCTTAAACGGCTGAAACCCTATGAAATAATAGTAGCCGATTCTCATTCCACTGATAATACAATTAAAATCGCGAAGAAATATGGCTGCCGTGTTGTTCAGTCAAAAAGAGGCGCTGCATCGTTTGGCCGCAACGCAGGCGGCTGGGCGGCAAAAGGTGACGTAATACTTTTCCTAGACGCAGACTCCATAGTATTTCCTAACATACTGGACACCATAAGAAAGGATTTCAATAACAAAAAGCTTGCCGGCTGGACATGCACGATATATGGCTTTACGCCAAGCTGGAAAGAGCAAATAATTTATAATATGAGCAACAATCTTGTTGACTTTCTTATAAAATATGCAAAGAAACCGCATGCTCCAGGAATTTCCATTGCTGTCAGAAAACATATATTCGATAAAGTCAAAGGTTTTGATGAAAATCTAAAGGTAATGGAGGATCATGACTTTGCCAAGCGTGTGGGTGCTTTTGGTGGTTTCGTGTTCTCAAAAGAAACGTGTGTTTACACGTCAACAAGAAGAATGAACAAGTGGGGCGGTCTTGGTCTTATCAAGAAATATTCGAAAATATATTTGAAGTACATGATGAACAAGAAAAAATTCGAGGAAAATATAGACAAAGTTCAGTACGAGGCCATAAGGTAAGTGAATGGCGCGTTCTTAGGTAATCACTTTTTATAGCTCATAGGATAATTTTTATCTATGGATATAGGTTTACTGTTACTGCAAGCATTCTGGTTCATTGCACCTGCTTACGCTGCTAACGGATTTCCACCGCTTATGCGAGGTAAAATACCGCTGGACAGAAAAAAAATGTTTCATGGGCATAGAGTACTTGGTGATGGAAAAACATTAGAAGGAACTTTTGGCGGCGTAATATTCGGCGTCTTCATAGGAGCCATACAAATCTACGGACAAAGCTATCTGCCGCCTCTCGGATTGGCAGTAATGACACTTCCAATCATATTTTTGCTTAGCATAGGAACTATGGTGGGCGACATTGGCGGCTCTTTTGTAAAGAGAAGACTTGGTTCCAAGAGAGGTGACAAGGCACTTTTCCTAGATCAGCTTGGATTCTTAATAATGGCTTTTATTTTTGTGTCGCCTTTCTACATTCCAGGCATCAGTGAAATGATAATTCTTATCATACTTACGCCAATAATACACTGGCTAGCCAATGTCCTTGGGTACTGGATTCACGTCAAAAGGAACCCGTGGTAACTACTTATCGTAAGGTTTTCTCTGTTTGTAAGCTTCTTTGCCGTAGGCATTTATCTGCTCTGACAATGCATCAAGGGCTTTGTAGGCATTTACAGATTTGTTATAATCTGAACCTGTTTTTTTGTAATTACTCTTTTCAACGCCTTGCTTAACAGCATCGGGTTGGTTGAATTCGTTTGCCACTCTATTAAGCACTTTTACTACGTCCAGTCGTATTTCAATCGGCAAAAATTCTATCCGACTGCCGATCATCCGGAAAGCCTGCTCGGCATCCTCATAAGATACTTCAGAAACATTACGTATTACTTTAAACTCTGACGTGTTCTGGATTTTTAGCTCTCCAAGATTTGTACCTATAATAGGACAGAACGACAAATCGGAATTTTTTATGCAGCTGTCCTTAACATGCATGTCGTCGAGGCGTACGATATTCATCTTGCACTTGTCAAAAATTGTGCAGTCAAATGTGCAACCATAGAAACTTACAAAGAACATGTCACAGTTAATGAATCTGGCATCATTCAGATTCGAGGAACGGAAGGATGCGAATTCGAGTTTTGAATCTTTTATTACTAATCCCTCTAGATTAATGCCTTCCAAGTTACAGAAATTCAGATTAACATTAGAGAATTCCTTTCTGCCAGACTTGAACTGCTCAAGCACGTCATGAGAATACATATGTTGCATAAAACTACTGTGCCGTAAAACTTTAAGAAAATCCCTTTCCTAGTAGGCATATGAAAGCATCAATAATACTTCCTGCCTACAACGAGGGGAAAAACATAGGCAAGGTAATAAGAGCTGTAAAGAAAACCGGAGATCATGAAATAATCGTGGTGGACGATGGCTCGAAAGACAATACTCTTGACATAGCTAAATCAGAAGGTTGTGTCTGTGTCAGGCTAAACAAAAACCGAGGGAAAGGTTTTGCCTGTAAAACCGGCGCAAAGATTGCCACAAACAGCAATCTTGTTTTTATCGACTCTGATGGGCAGTTAGATGCAAAGCAAATACCTTCTCTCCTTGCAACACTAAAATCATGTGATATTGCTGTCGGCGTAAGAAACCTGAATGACATACCCATCCAGAGGAAGTTTTCAAATAAATTTGCACGTTCCGTCGTGTCAGCAGCTGCAGGCAAAAAATTAGGTGATGTTCTATGTGGTTTCAGGGCTATAAGAAAAAATGATCTTTTCAATCTTCAATTAAAAAAAGGCCGATATGAATTCGAGGCGGAGATGATAATAAAAGCTGTCAGAAAGGGGTTGAAAATAAAAGAGGTTCCGGTAAGCGTGCGTTATGGTATTGGCTCGTCAATGCCTGTAACAGAGAGCGCAAAGGTAACTTCCTATGTTCTGGGCGCCGCACTAAACAGAGTTTTATAGTCGTCAAGGCAAGTGATATTTATGTACAAGCAGATGATTGTTGTCAGAACTGATTTGAAAATGAGCAAAGGCAAGCTCGCTGCCCAGTGTAGCCACGCAGCAGTTTCGGTCATAGAAAAAGTTGACAAAAATATTCTCTCGGCATGGAAAAGAGAAGGCCAGAAAAAAGTTGTTGTCAAGGTAAAAGGTGAACAAGAGCTGAGCGAGCTAAAAGCTAAATGTGAAAAGCTTAGACTTCCGTGTTCCCTGATTATTGATGCTGGCCTGACAGAGCTTAAGCCTGGAACCTCTACAGTTTTGGCCATAGGACCTGCCAAAGAAGAGGAAATAAACAAAGTGACCGGTTCGCTGGCGCTGTTAAAGTAATAATTACCCCTTTTTACTCAAACAGAATTTCCGTCTTGCTTGTTCCAGACATTTCCTTTGTTATGAGTAAGGGATTCGTAAACCAAAACCAGTCCCTGAATCATGAAGTTAATCCAGAAGTAAGGAAACATTACTATGTAGGAGAGAACTCTCCAACTGAATCCGGAGAATTTCTTCATCGACAAAAGCAGGTAAGCAAAGGAAAGCAGCCAGGATGTCATAATAGACAATAATAGTGGTGTCAGTGCATAGGACCCATTCAGAATATTATAAAAAAGGTCTGCAATTCCATAGATGGTGAACCATTTCACGAGGAATATTATTGTTCCCAGCGCTGTTAGGGAAGAACTAAGATAAACTGATATTACCCAGTAGATTGCAAAAGGCATGTAGATAAGCGCGAATACGTACCAGAACAGATGCATGGGAAATGTGTAAATTCCAAAAAGTCCATATTTTCTTGAAAATATAACATCTGAATGCTTCTTTACTGATTGTATTGAACCCCGACCCCATCTTATTCTTTGCCTTATCAAGCTGCGCAAAGTTGATGGCACTGATGTAAATATAACAGCCTTTGTCATCGCAGCATCATAACCAGCCTTTCTCAAGACAAGTGTTGTGTCCAGATCTTCAGTAAGCGTGTCCTTGCTGAATCCGCCGACCTTAAGGATAAACTTTTTCTTAAAGGCGGCAAACCCAGGAGCTATGTATATGGCATTGAGCTTGCTGCAAACATATCTCCAACTTGACGAAACTATGTAATCCAAATCCTGAAACCATGACAAAGGATTGTTTGTGGCCCGGGCTCTTATAATACCAGAAGAAATTGCCGTGTTTTCTGCAGCAAGCGGCTCCACAAGTCTGAGCAAACTTTCCTTACCTAGAGAAGAATCCGCATCTACATAGGCAATAATATCAAATCTTGCTTTCCTAATTCCATAGTTAATGGCTTCGGATTTTCCTGAATGCTTTATGCTGAACAATCTTACGTTTCTGTTCTTTTTTGCAATATCGTGAACTATTTTTGCCGTATTGTCTATGGAACCATCGTCAACAACTATGATTTCTTTTTTATTTTTGTAGTCGCTATCCTGGACACTCTTAATGGTTGAAGCAATATATTTTTCCTCGTTGTGGGCCGGTATTATAACAGATACCGGTGGACAAAACCCTGTCTTCGTCTTCCTGTCAGGAAAAAGAAATACTATTATCATAATGGCATTCACAAATACCAGTGAAGAAAACAATACCATCAGAAAGGTGTCTATCATACAAATCCCTAACGCGGTTTAAGAGGTACTTGAAGTCCGTAGAGGTCAGGAAGGAATTCATTATTACCCTTCTTTTTTATTACGATCCAGTACATGGGCTTTCCCCTCAAAGCTTTTATAATACCATTACACACGCTGAGAGACACCAAGATTCCAATTGTAAGTGCAGAGAAAAAAACGACTATTACATGACTTAATTTATTTTCCTTGTAGAGAGATACTATACCAGCAAATGTAAATCCTGATGCAAGTACAAAGTTTATCAAAACGTCAGTAAGGAGGCGCATAACATTAATATCTGATGGATTACCTGTCATGAAAGAGATTGCTCCAAAGAACATGAATGCGACTAAAAAGAAGGATGAAATATAGCCCAACATAGTAAATGACATCAAGGCCTTTTGCATAATGGAGAATTTTCCAAATAATATATCTCTTTTGTGCTCCATAAAGGCTTTCATGTTTCCATAGGCCCACCGGCGCTGCTGCGTGCGAAGAGAGCGAATATTATATGGAACTTCGCCACCAACCTGAAGATCGTGCAAATAAACGGTTTTGTAACCTTTTGTCAGCGCGCGCACAGAAAACTCAACGTCTTCTGTAACACTGCCTTCCTGCCACCCACCCAGCTTCACTAATACATCCTTCCTAACAGCTTCACCAGAGCCGAAAAGAAGAGAAACTCCGGCTGCATTGTTCAATCTAGCTAGAATGTTGTGATACACCATCAGAACTGTGCTAGCGAATTTTGCAGTGGGGCTCTGATTCATATTGATATAAGACCACTTTGCCTGAACACAGGCAACTTTTTTGTCACCAAAAGGCTGAACTATTCGGCGGAGGAAATCATTTGTTGGCATAAAGTCAGAGTCGAAAATAACCAATATGTCACCTGTAGAATAACGAAGCATGTTATTGACATTGCCTGCTTTGAAACCTGTATTCGTACTGCGGCGTACAATCTTTATTCTTCCTTTGTGCTTCTTTGCGAAAGTGTCCAGCATATCTGAAACTTCTTTCTTGGAGCTGTCGTCACCTATAATGATTTCATATTTATCTTTCGGGTAGTCCATGCTAAGGCATTGCTCGGCACAGCGTATTGCCACAGGCTCGTTAAAAGTAGGTATCTGTATTGTAACCTTTGGAAGCGTTGACATTTTCTTCTCTTTGTATTTACCATTCTTCTGGGCAATGCCTATTATTCCAAAAACATAGAAGAAAATTGAAAATATGGCTACTGGTATTATCAAGGAACTAAACAAAAATAAAGATGTATCGTGAATGAAAAATTTTACAATCTCTAGTTCTATCATACAACAAACATCCAACCCTATTATAGCTGACCAACTTATTATTCTAAATACAAGCAAGAGTTTTGCTCTTGCTTGTACAGAAAGAACTTCGTTCTTTCTTGTATTACACAAGTTGGTCACATACATGGTGAAACAAAGTTTCACCTGTACAGGTTAAGCGAAGCTTAACCACGTATAGTTAACCAAATTATAATGTCATGTTCCTTTGGTTAACTATAATTTACCGAGCCTTTTTATACACTTGAATTTTAAGGTTAAGTATTCTATTATTGCTATAAATCATATTAATACGAACTACGTGTGATAGTTATTTTATTAAATTTTGAGTTGTGTAAAATGAAAATACTCCTTAAAAATTCGGACCTGTTTTTTGATAAGAAAAAGCATAATTTTTGGAAGGACATAACACAAGTAGTATTGCTTAGTGCACTGTTTTCTTTACTGACAACATTTACAATACATGAAGGTTGGACAACTGCAAAACTCACGGCAGGTTTCTTTGAAAGTTTTGTCGCAATTACAATTGCTACGGTGTGTGGTATGATTATCCTTGTGGTAGCAGCTATGCTGTTAACTTTTAGAAAAATTAAAAAAGCTTATTTCGAAAAAATACTGTTTATTGCTGCTTATGCATCTACACCAGCACTCATCATTGGCTGGATTCCTCATGGATTTGTAAAAATAGTGGCCATTTTGTGGTCGTTAATATTTATTAAAGTCGGCCTCGAAGTCAGCTTAAAGAAAAGTCAGAAACAGGCAACACTGGTTGTTATTGGTATAGCTATTATACTTGCAATAATGACACTCGTTACACAAACATATCTTATTTCTCCTCTGTAGAACAACAATTAAATATTACCTATGTTGTCTATTCCGAAGAAAAGAAGAACAAGTTTGTCGCCGGCCATTGTAAGGTTTTTGTAGTCGGTTCCACTGAGATAGATTGTATTGTTGACAAGGTTCAATGATGTGTCCGTTGCGCCTGTAGAAGGTCCAGAGAGCCACAGAACCGGCGAGGAAAAGCTAGGCTTCTCCACTGTTTGATTTGCGGATCTGTACCATATACCATCTATGAAATAATATGCATTGAAAGAAATTAGTCTGCCTTCATAGGAATAATAAATAGGTAGTTTGGCATTTATGTTTGTCAACACAACGCGAAAGTATGCATTATCCTGCTGGTCTGAGCCGTTGAAAACAACATTCATGTCGGTAAACGTCTTGCCAATAAGTTTTATTCCTTCAGGATTATTAGTTTTGACAAGCAGTGATTCCCGTATATCATTCGAAAACGTGTAGATCTCATTACCATGACCCTGCACAGAAATCTCGGTAATAGGCTGCTGTTGCTCAGAACAGCCGGCAATCAAAGCTATTGTTAATAAAATCAGTGGTATTATTATTTTTCTCATCGTTATCAGTTTTACCCTAATCTATAAAAAGAATTAGCTTTGCCTATGGACGCCCTTGGTTATCTCATTCAGAAGTGTTGTGGCATAGGACCCTTTTGGCAGGATAAAGGTAAGGACAAGACTACTGCCTTCTATCTTGTAGCTTAAATCACTCACCTTTACAAAAGCTCTCCTGAATGAACCGTTGCACCTCAGATTCAGTGACCGCACATAAAAATTCTTAGGGCTTATTTTGTCTTTTTCCATAAGTTTCTTCAGCTGCTGTGATGCAAAGTCTTTTTTCAGTTTTGTGTCGTAGCCGACCAGCGGGAATTCTACAAAACATGCTTTGGAGTACTTGGATATGTATATATCAAGAATTTTGTTGAACAGGAAAGATTGATAGGCATGAATAAAGAACTTCAATGTTTTCTTGCTAATTTCATCGAAACTCTTTTCGCAGCCTCTTTTGTTAATTAAATCCAGCGCTTTTTCATAGTTACCGGTAAGAATGAGACGTCCAACTTCATGATTATCGCCATGATTACCGAATCGCTGGGGTCCGAAATAGTTAGGCATATATCGCTTTTTAATTTCATCTATGACCGCCACGTTCCCGGGGTTCTTGCAGTTTCTCAGGCTTATGGTAAATTTATTTCCGACCAGCTCGCCCACCTGCATCATTCTGTCTGTGTAACCTATCTTTGTCAGCTCAAGCTTGTCTGTCTTAATATCCTTGATATCACCCTTTACAGTAATGTACTGCGTTGTTAAAGCGAATTTGTCCTTCAAACCAGCGTATCCTATTTCATCCTTTTTCAGGTTAAAATTGCGTCGAATAAATTTTATGGCGTCCTTTGTGGTTATGCCTCTTTTCCTAAGTATAGCCAACGCATAGGGTCCTTCGACAACCCTAACCCCTGACTGGCTTCTTGAGTACTTGATAAAAAACTTTCTAGAGGGAATTTCCTCTACAACAAAGTCCTCTTCGCTAAGAACAGCGCCGCCGGTGCCCTTTGATTTTGTCCAGTACACTGTCTTAACTGATTAGAAATAATTAAATATGCTGAAAATGCTTATTTCTTGAAAATTTAGTTTGTTTTTGTCTTACTTTTTGGCTTTTTCATGAAGAAGTAGCCAGCTACGATTATTATCAAAATCACCACTACTATCACTACGGTGTAATCTGAACCGGTTGGGGTTGGGGTGGGCGTTGGTGTTGGAGTAGGAGTTGGTGTAGGAGTAGGTGTGGGCGTTGGTGTTGGAGTAGGAGTTGGTGTAGGGGTTACTGTACCAACAGTCAAGCTAGTTGTTTTTGAATTAAATCCGCCAGAATAAACCCATATTGCTATAAGTTCATAGGTTCCTGTCGTGGCAGGAGACGTCATTGTATAAGAAAGTGTAACTGGAGAAGAAAATGCTTTGCTAAATTTCCAGTGAAGGCCATTTCGCGTGGCTCCCTGGTAATCCATAATCTTGTTGTCATAGGTAACATCGGATTTAGCATAGCCTGAAACAGACCAGTCGTTCAGCGTCCAACCATTTGGTATAAAGTCAGACATATCAAAGGCGTTTAAGGAGCCTTCAGGATTTATTGTAAACGAAATCGTGAAAGCAGACGAAGGGCTAACCTGAGCTGGCATACTTCTGTCAACTGTTACGGCAAATACAGAGGACGCCATTAACAGAAACGCTAGTAAAATTATTTTTTTCATGCTACTACACCTTGTGTCTTATAGTATAAATCTATTACGCTTATGACATCAAAGAAGGTTGCAGTGCCTTTATAATAAGCGTCAATCTTGTTTATCACATCAAAGAACGACGCGCCTTTTGTACCGGTTATTGCGAACGTTGAAAATCCTGGTGACGTTGCTGTAAAGTACACGTAAGTCGAATCCTCGCTTAGTATGCTAGTTGGCAATTTTGTCCATCCGCTGTCGTATCTGTTCAATGCAATCGTATTCTTGTCAATGTTATTCGCTGTGAGCCATGATTTAGGCACCTTGAAGTTTATAGTAGCTGAGGAGATTCCTGAAGTCTGAAGATTTGTTTTTGTTATCTCCAAATATTTGTAAACCGAGCCGTCTGCAGAGGCTATAGCAACAGAAACTCCAGCAGCTGTTGCTGTTGTTTCCTTTACGGTTATCTGAACATTTGATGCGCTAGTAGTCGTTGTAAATTCAATTTTTTCTATTCCGAGATTAGCTGAATTAGATATTGAAATAGATGAAGATGAACCTGCAGTAACGGTCGAAATTGTCTGCGTTTCTGTTGCTGTTAAAACACCTGTTCCGCCTCCACCTCCTCCACCGGTTGTTGTGGTTGCTGTGGCAGTTGAAGTACATGTACCGATGGAGCCTGCAACATTACAGTCATAGTTAGCGTCAGTACATGCCGTGTTGCAACAATATCCGTCAGCACAGAAACCGCTGGTGCAACCTATTGCATACAAGCATGAAACCCCATTGGCTGTTTTATTGGCCGAGAGGTTGAAATCTTCAGTTACAAATCCACCGGCAACAAGTGTTTGTGTTGTTGTGTCTGTCCCGTTTGCAGAATTGAGAGTCAAATTATTTACGCGGAATGCGACCGTATCGCCGCTATTTGCCTCAAAAGATATGGTATACCAGCCTGCACGTGTATCCGCTAATTGACCCTGACCGACAACAGCAGAACCTGATGACGACGATGCGCCATTAACATAGGCCTCGACAATAGTCCCGTTGGGAGCTAAATCACCGTTAACAAAAACATAACCCTTGAAGAAATATGGCGAAGCTGCGTGCGCAACTGCAAAGAAAACAAATAACAAAGGCAATATATAATACACTTTCACTATTTTACACCCCATTTTTCAATTAAATTTATAATTGTTAAAAAATATAAAAGCTCATGTTGCCTGACGCT
>DATDUC010000006.1:0-4666 GCA_035290545.1 archaeon
CGATATTGACAGCAGGACCTGCAAGTGAGACGAGTCCATATTTCTTCTTTCCAAGCGGGGTAACATTTCCCCAGACGTCAATAGCTTCGTGTATCACAACAGCACCCGGAGCGGCGAAAATAAATGAGCCGTTGCTGACAAAAGCGAGAACGACAGCAAGCATCATTCCGGTTGGCCATAAGCGGAATTCAGCATGGCACTTGTATCTGCGTGCCAGAAATCTATGACCCAATTCATGCAAAAGGAATCCAAGGGCCACGCCAAGTACAGCAGCAGGAATGTTTGCAACAAACGAATTCGTATTAAGGCCTTGATAAGCAAAAACAGCCGACAACACAACAGCAGCTATTATCAAATCTCGAGCTTCTCTAAGTTCCATATTAATCACAAAAATTATTTTATTTTCTCTTGCGAACGCCAGTGAGCCAACATTTATAATATGTTCTTCTTTTCATCAATGTTTTCTTCTTCCCAAGAAGAAACGATTGGAGGCTCGCCTTCGGTGGCAACACAAAACAAGAAGAGTTAATCCGAAACCATTGCTCCACTCAGCGCTCCCGAAAGCATCATGCCCATAACTTAGGGCTGCCTCCTTCCGGATCTGACCCGTTTCGCTATAAGCACAATCCCTCAGGACTGAGCTTCGACGCTCTGGGATCGGGCTCGCCTTACTTCGTGCAACGCCCTCAGGCTTCGATTCCACCTAAAGCGGATTGATGGCAACAGGTGCCCGCTACCCACCCAATCTAGCCTCCAAGCTAATTTTAAAGGGAAAGATATTAAAGTTGTTGTCTTAGAGAAAATAGACTATATCATATTATTTTTCTTTGAACCCAAGGGACTTTCTATTATGATAGTTCTTTTCCAAGGTTTTCTTTTTAAGAAAAGCTTAAAGAAAAAGGGTTATTAGCATCCTTCTGGGTGCGTCTTGAACCTGGCAGAAGAGCACTGAGTCGAAACGACAACCTGGGAAAATGCAGAGCAGCTTGAAAGGCCAATATTTTCAAAAACCAGGGTTCTTATCGCTCCGGGAGGAAAATCTGTAACCGGCAGGGACGTGTTTGACGTGAAGTTTGCGCCTGTTGTATTGTAAAGCTGAGCTGATATAATTGAAACTCTGTCTGCAACGCCGTCATTTTTTACTATGACTCTTGCATTGGCTGCTGTGCCATTTGCGAAGTTCGCATAAACAGTCTCGATAACTAAGCTTGCACCAGTGCACTGCACGCTTGCATCTGTCCTGTTTGAGACCGTCTCACGTGTATCAGTAACAAAGCTGTTTAGCCAGCCGGAAATCATAGCAACTAGGCTGACAACAATAACTATGAGAAGAACCGTTGCAACGAGAGGTGAAACGCCTTTTGTCATGATAATAATTGTCACTCCTCGTCTTATATAGATTTCAAAACCCGTTTCTGTCAGTAGTAGAAAGTAGTGTATAGCTGTTTCCTTACTTAGCAGCTGGCATAGGTAATTCTGCCAACGTCCGCGCTGTCATAGGCAGTCGCAGGGCAGTTAAGAGAGCTGACTGTCACGGCCTCTATTGAGCCGTTTATCCCGCTGCAGGTGTCGCGGGATGTGTTGGTTATGGTAAGTGCATCACTTACACTAAGTGTTTTTGTCTCATTAAGGTTTAGCACTGTTACAACACCTGTCGTGTTCAGTATATATATGCTGCTGATCGACAGTGATTTTTTTCCGGAGTTTACCAGCGTCACGGTAGTTGTATGCTGCGTTCCTGTTGTGCAGTTTCCTCCGCAGCTATAGGTAACGTTCTTTATGTACATGTCAGCAAACTGGCACTGGAGCTGGGTGTTGGTATTGTTTTTTATTCTCTCTGCCTGTGCGGACGAAGTTGATGTCAGCCATCCGGAAAGAAATACAGAAGCGACAATAGTAATCAGAACAAGAAGAACTGCAGCAATCATCGAACTAACGCCTTTCATATGTAACTATTAACATCAGTGATATTTATTAGTTAAAGATGGCATGTCGAGTATGTTTCTTTTTTCACTAAGCGGACACCAGTAAGCCAGATTTATAATATGTTTTCTTTCTCCCAAAGGTCTTTCTTTCCGAAAAGAAAGAGGCTTACCTGAAAATAAGTACAGCAGGATATTTTATGCAGTTGGATGCAACTATTTCTATTTTCTTTGGCTTTGTAGTTGATCCTGTATCATAGATTAGCCAGGTTGTCGAACCAGGGGAAAGAGGGTCAGATGCATTGTAGTCTCTTATGTTTATCTCCCTGTTTTTGGTGACATCGCCATACTCCAAAGATGCCTTTATGCCTGTCATATTATCTCTGTCAGCAACGTTTCTTATCCTAAGCGAAACTGTGGTATTTGAAAAGGTAAGTGAGCTTATATCTATCGTACCAATACAGTCCGCACCGGCAGTGGCTTCCTGCACTTTGCCCGCGGTGAAAGTTGTTGCCCATGTTGCCATAACGCCGGCGATGGTCATGGTTACGGCTATGAGAAGAACTGCAGCAATCAACGGTGAAACGCCTTTTCTCAATTTAGTCAATAAACTCGCCTAGAATTAATATTATCGTCATGGTATATAAAAAGAATTCCCCCTTTAAAATACTGACATTTCTACGAAATACCACAAGTAATTACAGGTGAATTCTTTCTGTACAGGAATACTGAAAAATAGTATTCCTTGTATCACATCTTCTTAATTAAAAGAAGATGGGATCCAGATCACATTTTAGAAAATGTGATCTTAGATAAAAGATTTCCTGGCATGAAACAAGCTCCCCAACATTAAAAACGCTTGTTTATCCAAGGAATAGGACGCTCAAAAAGTATATATACCGAGCTTAGCAATATCTTACGTAAATGGAGAGAAAAAAATGAAAGGAATATCACCGCTCATAGCAGCTGTTTTGCTCATAGCATTTACAGTTGCAATAGCAACATTAATCATGGGCTGGTTCTCGACGCTTACAAGAACTACTACATCAGCTGTGTCAAACAAGACAACAGAAGCTGTAGCATGTTCGAACGCGCAGATAAGCATATCAGATGTGTACATAACAGCAGGCGCAGGTGTGACAGGAAGCGCAAGGGTTGTTGTAAAGAATACTGGATACACGACACTGGCGGTAAATAGCGTCCAGGTGTATAACACCACAGGACAAAACCATTCGACCGGATTTGATTCTGTCAGCATGGGACCTGGCGCAACGCAGACGTTTTCAATAACAAGTGTCGGCGTAGCAACGTGTCCTACAGTGTTCTCGAAGGCAATAGTAACATCGAACTGTGGTGGCATAGATGATACCTTTGACGGCGCGCCAAAGTGCTCGTAATCAGTAAACGATTTTTTCTTTTTTCCCTTTAAAATTAATTAAAGTAGACATCATATTCTATAATATCTAAAATTCTTGTTATGCAATGTTTCTTACTTCTATAGAAAGAAAATCAGCGCCTGCGTAAAGCTTGTAGTAGACATCATAGTCAATGGTAGAGTTAACAAAAGCATGCACCTGGCATAATGGCAATCTCAGACCTATATTGCCAATTTCTGTGTATCCTGTACCGACAGAAGTAGCCGGGTTTTCATCTATTAGTATGGAAGAGTTCCCGACATAAGTGGTCACGTTATTTGTTTTGTCCGTGACCTGCATAATAATCTGAGAAGTGTCTATAGCGCCTGATGAGACTTTTTTGAAAACAGCCTTCAACCTATCGTTTTCTGCCACCAAGTCTGTAGTGCCGTCGCCATCACCATCCTTCTGCAGACAGCTAACATCAGCGCCAGCTATGTAAACATAATTTCCAGAAAAACTTCTTGTCATAAAATCAATCAGCGACACCGGCGTGTTTGTTGAGAACTGGATTGCATCTTCTCCTGGTATGCTTTCAAAGTGTTTTGAGCTGGTGAATTTATAATTTCTGAAAGCATATCTTCCCTCACGTGCCACTGTTCGTATGTATTGGTCTATGAAGTGCAGGTCATCCTCAGCGCCCTTGACGTCAGCGGTTTTTATTGCCGAATCAAAGGTCGGCCTGCCTATGGTCAGGACAAGCAGGATAGCTACAAAAACTATCACCAGCAGAATCGCAACTGAAACTAGTGTGTTCATTATTACCAGGTCCTGTTATAGGTGCTCTTTGATCTGACGAAAAACCCGCTTTCCTGCAGGCTGATGTCAAAGAAGGCTGTCACATAATTCCTTGTGGAAGAGTTGAAATAAAACTTCTCTACAACCTGATTGTTCTGTAAGGTGTAATTTAGAGTAACATTAACAATAGCCGCAGATGAGTTGAACTCCAGTACCGTCGTGGTTGAATCATTTAGCACAAAAGTCCTGCCTGTTGGTATCGAGTTTGTGAAATTTATCGTGCCGCTCAGGTTGTTCTGCAAAAAGTTGCCTATGGTTGTAGAAAAATTCCCAGTAGTGCCATTGTAGAAAATAAATACATATATCATTTTTGAATCAAATTCGCTGCGCATGTAAGTGGAAAGGTTATATAGATATACACTGGACGCGTTGACATTACCCTGCATGGAAGCAGTGGAAGCGGCATATTCATATTCGCCTCTTATGTTTTTCAGGCTGCGATCCAGATACGATGTGTCCTGGAAGTTTTTTTCCTGCGCCAGTATAGGCAAGCTGAGCAGTCCCTTCAGGAGTACAAAACCGACTACTATG
>DATDUC010000007.1:0-14853 GCA_035290545.1 archaeon
GGCCCACCACTCTCGCAGCCCTTCAGCCTGCTGCTATATACTATCGGTCCATCTGCGCATTCAAGTTCAAAAGTGGCAAGGCAGTCAAATAGAAGGCTGTCGATAATACCACCTTCGCTAAGAAATGTTTCGTAGCTTCTGTCAACTTTCACCTTTGCCATCATAGCAGACGAGTCGTCTTTTACCAGCAAAGTTGTGCCCGACCTAAGGGGTCCTGTGTAGTATGACTGTGAAGTTATGGGTGGTATGTCAGAAAAAATCTGGGCGTGAAGATTTGGTGTTTCAATATCTTCGTCGCTTATGGTGAATTTGTCATCCTGAGTGCCGCTGCCCAATACGGTTGCTCTTATGCCACGCCCTTTAAAACGTATTATCGAAATCACATCCACACTTCCCGAGCCAGTAAGTTTCAATTCCGGTGTGAGCGTTATATCATATTCATACGCGCTTGCGAGAGGAGTATATGTTATTCTTGCAGGCCCAAAGCCGTCCAGGAGAACCGAATTGGTTATAGAAATTACAAGCGGATTTGTGAGATTCTCGCTTACCTGTTGAGGGAATCCAGAAGAGAGAAGAGACTGATTGAATATTACAAATATAGTCACAACTACTAACATTATCAAAAAATAGGGAACAATTTCGTGAAATTCCATTTGTTCACCCGCCGGGAAGGTTTCTTATTATGGCATCGAAAAACTCGGAATGCAGGCCGCTTACTGCTGGTCCGGCCTGGGAACTTATTCCTCCATATAATGCAAAAATCACGAACGCTACTAGCACTGCCATTGTAACAACCAGAACAAGTGTCGTTGCTTCAGAAATGCCTTTGCGTTTTTTAAAGAATACAAATCCTCCAATAAGCACGCTCATGGCTCGTGGCGCTGCTTTTTGTGCTTCGTCTTTTACTTGTGTCCAATAGCCAAATGCGATAAGTATGGTTACAAGTGCAATTATACCAGCTATTACAATGCTCATTGCCACTCCTTTCATTTTTTATCACGCCTGAAAAATACTATAATGCCTGGAACAAGTGCAGGTCTTAAGCTATTCTGGGCGCCCTCCTGGATAACTGCTAGTAAAGAGAAAGCCAAAAGGACCAGTAGCAAACCTATCCAGAACCATATATCCACAAGACCTTTTCTCATACTAAGGATATCACCTATCTTTAGATAGTGGAAAACAAGGTACATATAATTTGTGGTAGCCTTGTATCCCAACCACCGTTGAGTAATATTTTATTCACCTTGACATACCACCAATCGAAAACGGTGGTTGCTGATGCTAGTATTATTTTTGCCGCACAATTTATAGTTATAGTGAACCCACAGAAAAATACTGACAAGAGTTGTGGGTTCACATATAGCTCACAAGGAAGTAATAATTACATGGTCCTTGTAGAGCTATAAGTAAATCAGCGGGCGCTCTTGCTTTCATTAATAGATAGAAGAAAAGCAAGCCAAAACTTATTGTACGAGCGAGCCTTCTATCAGCGGTCCGAACAGCGCCAGTGTAAGTAGCATGCATATAGTGAATACAATAAATCCGACAACAAGCGAGCGGCCTGTTACATCCTGACGTCCTATCTTGTCTTCGCCGCTCTCTATCGCGTTGATGAACATCGCAAGTATGAATGCCGTCTCAATTAGATAGATGCTGACTATTAGTATGAACTCAAAGGCAGTTATTTTCACCTGGCCGAATTGCGCAAGGAATGGAACATTCACTTGGCCAAAATCAGCCACCTTTTTACCGATCTGGAGCAGTATGCGCATTATTATCACAGCTAATGTTACTACGATGCCCGAAATCATCGGCGAAAGGAAGTAAGACTGAAATTTCAAAGAATTGAGAGTATCATTCAATTGTTCCTGAACTTCTTCCTGTGTGTCGTGCAGACCCTTCAGGTAGCGTGATATAGATAACATCGCCAGCGATGCTGTTGTAACACCTTTCTTAGATGATTCTACAACAGTGCGCATTATAGATTTTATCATCTTTGATGGATAGTATCTTATTGCTCCATATTCTTTGTCAAAGAACGCTTGCGAGAAAGTGAAGCCCATCATCTTCATATTTTTCAGCGCACGCGCGAAAAGTTCCTTTATCTTCAGATTTTGTATACGTGCCATGGAATGTTCTATTGATACTTCAATAGGTGTCCCGCCAGATATCTGATTGCCCAGCTGAAACAAAGCTTCCGCAAATTCATTCTCAATCTGCCGTGTTTTTGCTCTTATGCTTAGTCGCTGCTTGGAGATAAGAATGTAATACGAACCAAAACCAAGCGATATGCCAAGGCCGATTATGAGGGCAGGGTATATACCTTCGAATGTTCCATTGAAAGCAATGGCAAGATTAATTTCATTGATAGCGAGAATTATACCAATAACAACTATTATGGCACCAATACATAGGCCTATAGGCCATGCCTTTACATATTTTTTCCCATAAGCAAACTTTCCCTCCGGAGGCACATCCGGGTTCTCTGATATATCGATTTTCGAAAATGTGGTTGGTCGTGTTTCAAGTATGCTTGTTATAACAAAATAAAGTATCAGCGGAAGGATTATGTCATAGCCTACGAATAAAATCGTGCCTGAAACATTAAGGAAAACAGCTACTATAGGAAATAGCACAAGTCCCATGATAGGCAATATTACACCGAGCGCATGCACTACCATTACTGGCAGCTTCAGATCCTGATTAAAGTGACGGGCACGTTCGCGGCTTCCCTGAAGTATTATATTAACAGCTTCATCCAGAAGCACTAGGCGTCTGTCGCCTACCTGCTTCAAAGACGTTATCATAATTTCTACAGATTCCACAAAAGGTCTGTTGGTCGACCACCGTTCTGTGTAATCTATTATTGCTTCCTGCATGGAAAGATAATTTCCAACTTCCACGTCCCAAAGAAGCTTTTTCATTTCATAGCCAAGTATGCCGCCGAGATTTTCTGCTGCGAATTTGACAGCTCCCTCCAGATTCGGTACATTTCTCATGTACATTGCGATGTAAAGAACAAGCGTAACTATTTCTGAGCCTGCTTCTGACACGTAGCGCCGCTTGAGACGCGCCGGATAAGTATGAATGTAAAACGTGAAGAACAGTGAGAGGAAAAGCACAACTGCGCCATAGCCCAGGGGCAGACCGGGTAGTTTGAGCAGTGAAAGAATCATCAGTATTAGTGTGGGAATTATTGTAATCAGTAAAAAAAGTATTGTCAGTGAAATTATGCCACCAGGAGTTGTTTTTAGATGTGCAAAGTCTATGGTCTCCTGCATCTTTGCCCGCGATTTTTTGTCCGGGTGTATATTAAGGATTCTTACAGCAGACCTGGACGCTTTTTCGTACAGCGTCTGAGGAAGGCTAGCGAACCGTTCTTCCTCCTGATAAAGCTTGTACTCACGCGAGACAAGATTTTTAATCTCCTCCTCACGCCTTTTCTTCATGACCATGTATTATACTTGTATCCCGGCTTAAAAATAGCTTAGAAATAACTGCGAGCGCCAGCGAGACAAGTATATAATATGTTCTTTTTCCAGTAGGGCTTTTTCTTCCCAAGAAAAAGAGTTAGTAGTTCTTCTTCAGCCACTGGAGCCAGCGTTCATAGATGAGCGCCGAGTCCATTGTTCCTGACTCTTCTTTTATATCATTGCTTATTATGTGAAAATGCGAGTTGGAATTAATAATATTATTAGCTTCAAGCAGATCGGGTCTTTTGTTGACATTTGAATAATCAACAAGAGTCTGGAAAATTTTTGCCCGTAGCTTGATATTGTTCCAAACCGAATCCCAGTTGCCTTTCCACTCACGAACGCGCAGTGCAATATCATTGAGCACTTGCGACTCGCCCATCAATAGAGTTTTTGACGGCTTTAGCACGTCATCCCTTGCAGAGTATTCCAGAAGGTTGACAAAACCTCCTTCATCCATTGGATCATTCTTCCAATGTTTGCGCACTTCCGTCATCTCAACACATCGACGGAACGATTTCAGGCCATCCGGCGACTTGAGCATATTTGCAATAAGAATTATGTCTGTGGCCTTGAAGCTCGTCGGCGGAACGCCCAGATCGTTGACAACACGGTCAAACACACCATAAGCTGAATCACCATGAATTGTTCCGGCAACCAAGTTTGCAAGTGCACCTATTCTCATGGCCTCGTATAATGCTAAAGCCTCTTTTGAACGCACTTCACCTATGATAAGACAGGAGTCTCCAAGGCGCAGCGCTGTTCTTAGTGCCTCCTCCGCTGGCAATTCCGTGTCAACGTTTGTTATGACAGAACGTGATTTCATGCTTTGAATGTTATAGCCCAAATCGCGCAACTGTGCGCTAGGTAGTTCAATGGTGTCCTCTACAGTAATTATTCTTAGCTTGGGCATGATCTGTACCATGCACGCTCCGAGCAGCGAACTATTGTGGACTACGACGCCATTCGCTATGAAATTGTGATGATTATCAATAGTTAGATCATAAACCGATCTTTCTCTCTTTTCCAGTTCTTCTATTCTAACTATCCTGTCCCATAAAATATCCGAAGATGCAAGATTCTTTGCGTTTTCCAGAAGCGCTTCCGTCTCGCTGTTCACTACATTTTCGTATATGCTTATTACGGATTTAGCCATTGCTTTTATTGTAGAAATCTTAGGCGATTCGAATCTATTATTGAAAAAATTACTTACAGACGACAGGCTTAAAGATGTTGCCAGTTCTTCATTTTCTATGTTAAGTAATTCGCGCGCAGATGACAAAATATCTTTAATATTAATCAAGATTGATACATTATTCGAGTGAAATGCCGACAAAATTTTTATATTTTCTAGTATTTTATTAGATTCCGAGAGCCTTGACGCATACTCTTCCCTGATTTTGTTTATAGTGTCCTGAAGCAATTTTTCTCTTCCGGACGGAATTTTTATCCCGCCATATATATAACCTTTTATTGACGTTTCCGGCAAGCCGCATATTTTAGAAATTCTTGCATATGTCTCGATCCTTCTGTCAACCATGTCCTTAATACCTTCCAGGTTTTGTATTTCATCAAGCCTTTTTTGCAGTGTGTCTATTGAATCTATGAGGTGCATCGATTCATTATCAGAGCCTAAAACCTTCCTTACGCCAGCCTCAGAAATATTTTCAGACAGGCTGGAATATGGCACGTTTAGCAGATTTTTCAGCTGCTTAATCTCGCTGTTTATGGCGTTGAAATCTGTTTCTACGAAATTTTCCAGCATATTTATGTCGAAATTTTTTATTTTTTCATACTGCTCTTCAAAATATTTTATATAAACTTCGAACCATTTTCTTGTGACATTATACGATGAATTTTCATATGCCCAGTAGTCTTTAGAAATATTTTTGCGTATTTTGTCGGGGGTTATGCGAAGTTTTAGCCGCAGATTTTTTAGTATTTCGCCGCCTTCTGGTATAATATCTGTAGTGGTCAAATCTATGAATTTTCTTGTGCAAAGCTCTTCTAATCTTTGAATTTTCCTGGAATCAGTCAGTCCTATTTTATGCTTGAACTTTATGATTTCATTCCCGTATAGCACAATATTGTGATAGTCATTTCCCTTTACGCGTTTTACACGCATAGATGACAAAATGCCGAACCGTGAAAAAAGAAGAGCAACCTGTTTTGCCATTGCTTTACTTGCTGTCGTATATTCTACCATGCGGGATTTTTTTGGCACGTAACAATCACAGTCAAAAAGAGCTCTGATAAATTTTGATATATATTCATCCGGAAGCGAGAGGGCAAAATCCGGAAGCTTTATCAGGTAGGATTTTTTTCCGTAAGGCAGTTCAAATACTTCATGAATAAGACGCGTAATGTTTTTGGTCATTATTTGAGTATATTTGACTCCTTTTCCGGTTTTCTTCACCTTTGCTTTATATCCAAAAAGAGAATGTGCCAGTTCTATAAATCTAGACATAACAAAACCGTCGTTATTAGTAAACTCTATTTTTGATTTGGAGAATGAACCATCTCCATAAACAAATCCTAGAAATTCCATCAAATCCTCTAAATTTTCGGGTTTTTTAACTTGAACAGAATTTGTTCTTTTTGATTGCGCAAAAGCTTCTATTCTGTGCTGCAGCTCCTTTATGGATGGATTAATTTTTAGAAATCTGGGTGATGCTAACATGTCGTTTATCTTGAATTTTTTTGCGGGTTTTTCGATAAATCCTTTTTCATATGTGAATATAGGGTGATTCTCCGTGCAGATCAATTCTTTTCCGGAATTGGTTGTAATTTTGAGCATTTTTTCATCTGTGGTACGTTTCCATACTTTAACACACTTGGTATTGACTGCTTTCATGTTATTGTCCAAGGAAATCAAATCTATATCGCAATCAGCGCTAAATTCACCTTTTTTTTCAGTTTTTATGACATTTTCTACTAATCCCTTTACACTTGCCAGCCTGCCGTCTGACAGCTGAACCATTTCTTCCCCGCTCAGACATTTCCCGCTCGATCGCGTGCCGGCTATCAAAAGTGTACGCGATCCATCTATCAAAAACCAAAGCAGTCCTGCAGAAAATGAATCAATCATTTTATTGTTTATGAAAAGAGGCAGCGTCCAAGGCTTGTCTCTGTGACGACGAAACGCAAAGCCAAGACCTTCTGGAGAAAGCGTTCTTGTTATTGCTGCAACTCTAGCACGTCCACCTGGCACCTCTATTTCCGTGTCTAGAACAGGATTAGCTTCGTCCAATGGGCGGCCTGACCTGAGGCGGAATCTTGTTGCCCATGATTCAGCATCTTCCATACTGGGAACTATGTTGGTCTCGCATTCCTGATAAATTCCATGGAATATGTATATAGGAGAGGAACCTATAGGTGAATTTATTTCTACGTCCTGAATGTTTTCGTCCTGAAGAATGAGGTCGAGGATTCCCAGACCTGCTGTATACCTTGCAAGTATGCTTGCCAATTCTTCCAGTCTATGCTCATTTATGTCGTGATCCGCTGCCAAATCCCGCAGCATATCGAGGCCTATGCGGAAAAGATTCTCTCGTATTCTCTCTGGTTGTTCAAGATCGCTTTCTCTTGGTTCATGTCTTCCTAGGTAGCGGCGCGCTGTGTCAAGCATAGTATATTCAAACTCATTCAATCTGAATTCCGGAGGTATTATCTGATACAGTTTCCTTACTTTGCCTGGTATACTGTATATTTCTATTTCTGTGTCACCGACCTTGTACCTCTCCACTAGTTCCGAGTTGGCGGGTGGCAGCGATATATATCGTGTATAAATGAAATTGGGTCTTATGGTAGGATGAAATATTTTCCTATAGAGTGAACGATCTTTGTGCTCCGTAAGTTGTGGCTTTGCGAGCTGGATGAGGCGGCAATTATCGAGTATGTCTGCAATGGGAAGAAGTGCATTGGACATGTAGTGATTGTAGCAGGTTTTCTTGATGCCCGTTTCCCTCTCGGCTCGTATCCTGCTTTTTCTTATTTCTCTCATGAGATTTTTGTAGGCCTCTATTGGATCGAAGCGGAGGTCATTGAGAAGGCGCTGGAGGAATTTATAGCGATCCGGCGCATCGTCTTCGCAGCCGGTGATGACCGTGCTCTTTATAGAGATGTGACGCCCCTTCATTATCTGTTCTATGGCCAATGCAATTTCCAGCAACATTTTAGATTCCGAGAAATCGTATTCATATTCACGTACACCGGCAAATACGATTCGGACCACTTTTTTCAGTTCCATGAGCTTGTCAATGGTGGTCGCCATGCACGCGCTATAATCCTCGATAGAGTCGCCATAGATGCCACCAAGGCAGTTGACGCGCATCTTCTGCGTTTGCTCGTCATACTCGTATTCATAAACCATGATTACCTATTGCCGCAAAGTCTATTAATTGGTTTATCTGAGAAGCGACATTTGGAAAAATCTTAAAATACATCTCGCTGCATAATAGAAGTATGCCAGACCCGACGAATTATAATGTTATTATGCAGGAGCTTGTGCGCCGCAGCAATGAGGACACGCGCCGCCTTCGCTCTTTGGAACAGCGCCTTGACGCCATAGAAAACAGGATTAATACTTTTGAAAGCACCACACTTGAAAAAAACAAGAAGGCCAACACAAAATTTGCCGAGCTGGATCTCTCCCTGAAAGGACTAGGAGATGAGATTGCAAAGCTCATCGGCAGTATAGATAAGATAAACAAGCAGGTAAACAAGTTCGCGCGCAAGCAGGACCTGAAGGAAATCGAGCGGATGTTAGATCTGATAAGTCCCATAAGACAGGAATATGTGACAAAAGACCAATTAGAAGAAGAACTAAGGACAACAAATAAGTAAAGGCAAGCTAATTCTACTAATCAGTAATATGTTTTCTTTGAACTCAAGGGACTTTCTTTCTCAAAGAAAGGGACTTTATATCTCTTCTTCGTGCATGGACTGCTTATCCTTCATCTCATGTATCATGTGAGAAAGCGCTTCTATGTTTCTTGTAAGCGAAGGGAGAAACTGCTTGAACGCCTTTTCGAGACCGCCGACACGGGCTTCCATATCTTCCAGCTGCTCTGAGATGTCAGCCATCCTTGCCTCTATCTCACGTGAAGGCGAGTCTTTTTTATTCTGGTCAATCCTTATTTCAAACTGTTTTATCTCGGCTCTTATGCGGTCAAAATTATCATCTATCTTATTAAGACGATCATCAAACTTGCGCCACTTGTCGTCCACAATGCCTTCTATAAGCTCCTCTAACATCATTTCTGGTGCCTCTACTTCTTCGTCAGGCATCTGCTGAGTTTGCTGTGTAAAATCAGGTGCAAATTCTCTTGGCATGTCAAAAACATTGTCCACTGCAGGCGACTCTGTTTCCATTCTGTCCATAGCCCGCGGCTTCTCGTCATCCACACCTTCCTTTACTGCTCGTAGCATAGCGCCTTCTATAGCCTCGTAGGAATAGCCCTTTGATTTAAGCTGTCTTATTATGTCCTTATCACTCATGCCTTTTTTCGTCATCTTCTGTACGTCTTCTAAAGGCACTTCCCTGCTGTCTTTTGGTTTCTTATGAAATAACATCTTATCAACCCCACTTTTCTTATAAACTATTGGTTTTCCCCGTTTATATTTGTAACCAGAGTAAAAACAGGGTTATAGTTCTCCAAGGAAACAGCTAGTGTATTACTTCCTTGGGAACTATATGTGAACCCATAAATTATGTCTGAATTCTTTTATGGGTTCACTATAAATGTCGCGTCATTTACTCTAGACTTTACTTGGCGCTGCCGGTAATGAAATACACGGCGACCGCCATTAATATTATTACGAAAACTATCCCTATAACAGCATCACTTACTACTACAGCCGATCCGCCAACTGCTACGAAAAATATAACCAGCCCTACGGCTGCCATGAGGATAGCAACAGCCTTGTTGTCAAATAGCTTTGTTACATTGCCTCCGGACATTGTTACGAAAAGAACTATGACCAATATTCCTGCTATTATGACCGCTGCGTAGCCGAACAGATTAACAAAGAAGTTTGCCAGCCAGGGACCGCCAAAGCCTATGACAAAGAATGCCAGTACAAGGGAGAGCACACCGACTATCTTTGGATTTTCAAAGAACTTCGCCTTTGTCAATAGACCATAGACAACAACAAAAACAAATATCCAGGGAAGCAGGAATCCGAAGAAGCCAAGCGCGTTAAGATTTGCCACAAGCAGCGAGAACGGATCCATTTATATCACTTCTATTATTTGCGCTAGCGTATATAAAAATATGTACGCATCAGTTGTAAAAATATATAATTCAAAAAAACGCATTATTTAGAAGCAGGTGCTGCTTTCTCTTCCTTCGTAACCATGTAGACTGCTACTATTATGATTACTATCCAGAAGGCTAGCACAGCAACGTCAGCGCTTACAACAGCATAGCCGACGAAGGAACCAGTCGAGCCTAGGAACAGGAATATTCCTATTATTATGACAACTATTACATACAGGATGTGCTTGTAACCTGTGTAGCCGAGCATCGCCATGAATAGCATGATTACAAGGATACCGGCGAGGTATACAGAAGCGCCGCCGAACAGGTTTATGAAAAAGGCAGCTAGTTGCGGTCCTGCTGCGCCCGTCACAAAGAATGCAATGACAAAAGCAAGTGCTATCGAGACTTTGGTGTTAACCTTGTCGCCGAAAAGACTTAGTTTTATCAGTAATCCGTAAACAATCGCAAATGTGAAAATCCACGGTAAGAGGAACCCATAGAACTCTGGCCCTAATATCGATGCAGGATTAAGACTGAAAACCATTTTTTCCAACTCTTTTATTATTTACTGTCAGGTGTTTATATACGTTTTTGTCGATGCTTTCCGAAGGAAAGCGCATCACATAAAAATTACGTCGCTTCTTTTGTCTTGTAAATGAGCCAGAAAAACAAAACAGCTATTATAATTCCAACTCCCCACAATACGCTCTGAGGGTCCATACCAGCCGGCAAGAATCCGGTAAGTCCTTGGCCGAATGCAACCATTAACAGCAAGAGCACCGCGAGAGTTATGATAAGCGGAACCGTGTCGCCACTTTTGTCACCTTCTTTTTTTCCAAACATTTTTTTGAGCAGGGCAAAAAAGAAAACAACTATGAGAACCGCGGCCGCTATGGGCATGTATTGCTGCATGGCAAGGACAAGCGGCTCATACATGACCGAGAAGCCAGCTATGGCCAAAGCAAGCAAAGCATTTACTTTTTTGTTGAATTCGCCTATCTTGCTGTAAGAAAGCAGGCCAAAAATAAGTGCAAAAACGAACAGAAATGTAGAAATGAAAGGCATCACTGCAGGATCGATTATAGTTACCATAAATATTACCTTGATTAACGTCCATGAAGTTTGTCTAGTATTTCTTCACGTTGATTATTCAGTCTATCTAGTATTTCAGCCATTCCCCTTGTAAGTTCATGATTTCCACTTTTCTCCGACCTTTCAATTAATCCTTCCTGCGTCTTAATTCGAGTATCCAATTTCTTCAGTTCATTTTTTAGATATCGTATTTCCCCAGGATTTAATTCCGGCAAACCTATCATGTGCTTGAGTCTTTTATTTTCCCCACCGCCTGTTCCCGGATATCTTCCGCCGCCTCCGCCGCCATGAGACCTGAAGTGGCTGCCCAGGTAGCCAAGCACGCCGAGTATGAATATCAGGAATATGAAGTATGGTCCTGCCAGCAACGCAAAGAAGGAATAGTAGCCGCCGGCTATTATGAACAGGTAGGCGCCAACACCCAACATGACGCGGAAGTTTCTGTTAGGTATTACACGGCCTGACATTATGTATAGTACCATTATTATGAAGATAGTCGGCACGATAAAAAACATTATGATGTCTTTGTAAATGTTGCCTGTAAAAGGCGAGCCTGGGTATTGTGTCATGCCCAGCAGCTCAACAAATAGTGATGTACCAATGTCATAAGCCATGGCTAACTATTATGTTTAGCTGAATAAAAAGGTAATGCGAAAAAGCGAAAATCAGTCCATCATTGCACTAAGATAATCTTTGAATGCTCTTGTCCTTCTTTTTCCTTCTGCTATTATTTGAGGGTGCATTGCTTCATGGTCACCGTCGAACCTGTTGTTTCCGAGCATGTCTAATGCAGCTTCTTCGTGGAAGTATACATCTGCAAATTTTCTCCATGGCAAGTCTCTGGCTATTTCAATAGTTTTGTCTGTTCCTGTTTCGTATCCTATTGATTTGCGTTCATCAAGAATTTCTCCCCTATCCCTCATGACAATAGGGTAATGTGATTTTTCACGAAGCATTCTCTTAATCATGCTTCCGTATGCCTCTGAAAAAGGATACTCTCCGATGTCTTCGCTAGTTCTGTATGTCCCACCTGCTTTAGGTTCAGGCTTTGGAGGAGGCTTAGGCTTCCTTTCTCTATGTTCATTAGAAGTAACCCAGCCAAAGTATTTTCCTAAAAGTTCAAGACCTCTGTAAATAGGATTATCTGCAGTACCAATTTTTTCAGGTACACTTATGTCTATAGCACCGCGGCCCTTGCCCTCAAAAATTTCCTTACTAGACTCCATCGCGGTCTGGCCTTCAATTGTACCGTCTCTCGGATGCATTGCCATTTTTAACACCTGCTCTATATATGGCCAAGGTGGTATATAAAGATTTTCACTACTTAAAGGTAACATATATAAAAGAAAAATAATAAAAGGTGTATGAGGTGTCAACGAAGTTGACACATCTGGAGAGGCTAACTCTTGTTGAAGTACCTGCCGTCTACCATGCTGTCACGTAGGCTGCTCAGTTCTCCACGGCCTCCAAGCTTAGTTATGTATTTGTTCTTGCCTCTGAAGGTGAACAGGCCATTCGGAAGTCTTTCTACCATCGCCTCGACATGTCCTGTCATTTTGTCCAGATAGTAGAAACTGCCGTCTCCCATCTCGTAGGGAACAAGATAGGTCATTTTTTCTGATTCGTCTTGAGCATGTCCGCCGCTCTTGCCGCCTAAACTATCGTAGAACGCCATAGCAAATAAGTATTTTGTATCATCTGACGCGTCTGATTTGAATACGCTCTTCAGGTATCTGTTTTCACCAAAGCCTTCGCCGTCTAGCCAACTCAAAAGCCTGTCGCCATAGCCAGATCTTACTGTTTCATATGCCATAGCAATCACCTGTAACCTCCGTCAAAAAGAGAATTAGCAAAACAGATAGGTGTGCCTGCTGCTGTATTTAGACCGATTGTTGTTGCATTCATAGTTAACACCTTTTCGCAGGCTCATTTTTTGTCCCTCTCTTGTATACTTCGGTGTTTTAACCACGGTATAAGCATTTGGTTATACCAGAAAAGAGAATTCGCTACTGGTTCTAGTTGTAATTATAGAAGATTAGCAAAGTAGAAGTAAGACAGAAATATAAAATAAACCCACTTTAAGATAATTAGTAAAACTTTATATAGAAAAGTAAGATATAGTATAAGTAAGTCGGAAAAGGATGTCATATTATGGAAGAAGCAAAGATCTCATCTAAAGGACAATTAGTGATACCAAAATATCTTCGTGATGCTGTTGACATGAAAGAAGGCGATACGGTTATAATATCAAAACTTGACGAAAAACTGATGATCATGAAAAAACCTGCCGATCCTGCAAAAGCACTGATGGCTTCAGGAAAAGAGTCAGCGCTGAAAAATATCCGAAAGGAAATAAAAGGCGAGTAACCCTTTTCTTTGGGAAAGAAAAGTCCTACTGGAAAAGAAACATATTACGAAAATGGGGCGTGTTGATACTTGGGAAAAATATATCTTGACACTTTTGTCTTCACTGATATTTTATCCGGCGAAGAAATATCATCAAAAGCCATCCAGTATATAGAAGAAGCCAAAAAAGTTGGCGGTGTTATTTCTGCCGTCCAGCTAACAGAGCTCGGTTTTCACCTGCGCCGCCGCAAGAGTCGTGAGAAGACAGAGGAAATCCTTTTCTACATTCAGTCACTGCCGAACTTGGAAATAATTCCTGTGACAGAAGAGATAGCAAAGGACGCAGGCCTGCTGCGCGCACGTTACCGCCGCATGAAGACACAGAAGAAGTTCACGTATTTTGATTGCATCCACCTAGCAACAGCACTTGCAGCCAAATGCACAAAATTCGTCACGGGTGATAAGGGGTTCAAAGAAGTAAAGGAAATCGAGACAGAGATATACTAAGCTCTTTGCATTTTTCTGGTGCGCATATTTGATAAAATAATATTTTCTATTGTATTCACTTTCTGGAATTTCTTAAGGATTATGCCAGGATAGAGGCCTTTTGTCTCTATTCTTATATCACCCCTGCCTGAAAAGTTCTGCTGCAAAAAAGAGCCCGGAACACCTATTTCTATGTCGCCATAACCAAACATTCTCTGAAAAACAGTTTGATTTATGCGTATATCAGAAATGTTACTATAATTTACCCTTACTTTACTCTTGGAAAATGTCCCCGATTCTATTATTATACCTTCGCCTTCCGTACTTATTTTATTCGAGCGTATCCTGAACTCGAGTAATATGAATCCCAGGATGCCAAGGCCGATAGACGACACGTACAGGGCATAGGAGTAGTTTAGCAGATACATTACAACTCCAAATATTATCAGTGCTGTGAGAATTATGTAGCGTAGTAAAAATACGATACGGGACACATGGTATGTTTTTACACGTGGCATAAATATAATTCCGGCCCGTAATAAATAAGGTTTTGTAATGCATTTTTTAGGTCTCATATATAAGAAAAGTCTAATTTTAATTCTTTCTGTTTATCATTCTACTATGAAAGACATAACTACCAAGGAGCTTAAACAGAAAATAGACTCAGGTGAGCAACTGGTTATATTGGATGTGCGCGAGCCGCATGAATACATGGACTGGCACATAGAGGGCAGCATAAGCCTGCCTGTATCAAATCTAATGCACCGTGGCTTCAGGATTGAACTGCCAAAGGAGCATGAGATCATAACTGTTTGCGCTCACGGTTTTCGTAGCGAAACAGCACGCCGGATACTCGCAGAGAATGGTTATACCGTGCGCTCCCTGGATGGCGGCATGGTGGAATGGAACAGTGTTTACGATATTTCAGAAGTTCGTGAAGGCATAATTCAGATACGCCGTGTAGGAAAGGGTTGTCTAAGCTACGCGCTGGTAAGCAACAAAGAGGCGGTTGTTATTGACCCAACCGCCGACATAAATATTTACTTGGAAGCAGTAAAGAACGCAAAGATTGTTGCTGTTCTCGACACTCATCTGCACACCGATCACATAAGTGGTCGCGTGACTGGTGCAAGATATTTTGCCCCCGATGAAGTTGCTGGCGAGCATGAAATAACAAAAGAAGGCGACATAAT
>DATDUC010000008.1:0-10195 GCA_035290545.1 archaeon
CTGCCGAAGCATTAAGCAAAGAAGTTGTGAAACTTGTTGATCGTGCAGCAGAAAGGGCCAAAGCTAACAGGAGATCAACAATAAAAGGAAGAGATATCTGATTCCTATAAATTTTGGCAGCTTTTTTCTTTTTATTTTTAATTTACAACCTCACAGGAAACCAGACGACCGGAAAGTTCGACAAGGTGACATCTTCCGGCAACCAGAGGTGGGCTTTCAATTATGTTACAATAGGAGAAAGCTCCACTAACATGAGAAACCTGACGCCTTCTTTATACATTCTGGAAATGCAGAACCTCAGTTCAAGCGAGATAACTGAAAAGGTTGAAGTGTTCATAGACGGTACGAAAATTGGGTAGTCATGCTTACAGAATCGTCATGACAGCATAAGGTGCTAGAATGAAAATCAAGAAGCAGTGGGTTTATATTGGATTAATCTTAATTCTTGGAATAGTTATTTATTTATCTTCTCTTTCTACAGAAATCCAAACAAATAAAGAAATAAATGTAACTTATAATTATACTCTGGGTTCGTTCTGGATAACATTTAATGAAAAGGTAAAGGATAATTTAATAGCCATAACGGCTTTTAATCGAACTAAGGAGAATCCCAGCGGAGAACCTAATCAAAAATTCATAGAACTTTTACAGGATGAAATTTCCTCAACAAAAATAGCCGGAATAGAAAATCTTAATATAAAATTCTATTCAACAATAGATGGCGTAAATATCTTTATTGATTATCAACCAGGAATTACTGACTATGAAAAGAATATAACTTTGTACAAGCTAATTAATATATTTAAAGAAAAATGGTATACTCTAGATTCTGATGTAAGCCTATTTGGGACCCGTGATATTGCCAATAATAAGTCTTTCGAGATGGTCGAGGGAAATAAAACTATAATCCAACAACCTATGAATAACATAACTAATGTAACAGACAGTATTTTTATAAATAAGTCAAGGTTTGTTGATAATATCACAAAAATAGTAGATATCTGGAAAGAACCAATTCAAAAACAACTTGACGAAATTTCATACGCTTCTATAATTATAACTTTGGATAAAAGAGAAAGCATAGATTTAATACTCTTGTTTTTATCTACAGATGAGTTTAAATTAGAAGAGAAATCACAATCATCACCTATTATTGCTGGTAATGCATCAAAGGCCGCAATAAATAAACTTGAAACTAATCCACACGTTATAAAAATATATTATAACACTGGAAAAACCACTACAGCCCTTCAAGATACTGTATCTTTAATAAAAGCGTATTTGGTGTGGAAGCTTCAAATAAGTTCTCTAAATATTACCGGAGAAAATACAACATATTCATAAACACGACGAAGGCAGGATGAAGATGAAAATTGAAAGAAAATGCTGGGTTTATGTTGGAGTGGTGATTATAATTCTTGGTTCCATTGGTATTTATCTTAATCAATATTCTACTTCCGAAAAGCAACAGCAATTCGCTGAAATAACATTTAAAACTCTAGCAGAAGGCGTAAGTTCATCACATACAACTTTTGATGCTTTAGTTGTACAGAATGGAAATGAATTCGAATCACTCTGGAAAGGGATGTACTCTGGATTCAGACCGCCTCCAGATATGCCTATAGTTGACTTCAGTAACAAGACAGTTATAGCGGTTTTCTTTGGAGAAAAACCATCAACAGGCTATTCGATAACTATTGATAACATAATTAGAATTAATCAATCTATAAATGTGCAGTACAAAACAAGTCGTCCTGGCAGTGGCACGGTAGGTCTTCTTGTTACAAGACCCTATCACATAGTAGAATTAGATAAAATTACAGAAGAAGTGAAATTCGAAGAAATGAGATGATAAGAATGAGACGAAAGGTGAAATTGGAAAGGAAACACTGGGTTTATGTTATAGGAGTAATTATGTTAATACTCGTAATTCTTGGAATTAATTATCAAGTTTCGTCACAATCAGAAAACATTACATTATCAGAATCTCGAGAATTATTAATATCATTTAATGGTAAACAATATGATTATGTAACAGCTGTCACTGTACTTAACAGATCACCCGATGTAAATTTTATTGAGAATTCTGAGTTTCAGAAGTATTTCTACGAAAATCTTAACAGACTTGTTGACAAGGAAAGAGGACTTTACGAGTTCAAAGTTCTCTATTGGGCAAAGGTAATAGATTCTGCTTCTTTGATATTTTTATATGACAGCAGGCTCTCGAGTGATGAATTGAACAACCTGACAGAAGACATTATTGAAACTCTAAATAAAAAATGGTATGCCAACAAGGTACAATTATCTGGGCAAACAGAGAAACTAGGCTATTAGATGCATAAACTAAATGAATTATTGGTATTGTTACTTTTCATCAATATTGCATACGCTCAGTCTATTTCTGAAAATCAAGTACCATATGTCGATCCATTAGTCGAAAAACAGCTTATAAAAACTGATATAGTACGTGTATTTATTGATTTAAGGATTAATACAAGCGAATTAAAATATGGAGATTTAAAGTGGAATGTAGACAAAATTAATTTAATTCAAAGAGAATTCGAGCGCTATTTAACTAATGCAGATTTTTTACCTGTATATAAATTTAGCATAGTACCTTCTTATTCAGGTTTTATAACACAACAAGGATTGGAAAAACTGCGCAAAAATATTCTTGTTAAACGTATTACATTGGTAGGCGAATCTGAGAAACTTCTTGACAATAGTGCCTCACTATTAGAAACTCCTAAGTTGTGGGATTTAGGCTATAGTGGTTCTGGGCAAGTTGTATGTATTGTTGATACTGGAATTAATTATACACATCCTTCTTTAGGAAGTTGTACAGAATCTCAATTTTTAGCTGGCAATTGTAATAAGGTTATAGGTGGCTTTAATTTTTGTGCTAATGAACAATGTACAACAAACAACATGAACCCAATGGACAGAGACGGCCACGGCACCGCAGTTTCTGGCATTGTTGCCTCTAACGATTCTAAATATAGAGGCGTATCTTTTGAAGCAAAGCTAGTAGTTATGAAAGTTACAAATTCGACTGGTGGCGGCACTTTCGAAATAATAGGTAGTGGTATTGAGCGATGTATTTTAAACAGAACCGTTTATAACATTTCCGTTATTACTGTTAGTCTTGGAAAGACAAATTTTATATCTTCAACTACATGTGATGGTAGTGATACAGTGGTTGACATAGCAAATACTGCAGCTCAATATGATATTTTTGTAGATGCTGCTTCTGGAAATTCTGGCAATATCACAGGCATAACATCACCGGCATGTGGATCAAATGTGACTTCTGTTGGTGCGACTGATGACTATAATAGTTTGTATACTTTAAGTAATAGAGGCAGTATACTTGGTTTGTTGGCCCCAGGAGTAAACATCAACACAACAAATGTTTCTGGCGGTTATTCTGAAGGTACTGGCACCTCCGCAGCAGCCCCCCACGTAGCCGGCATCGCAGCCTTAATGCTGCAGGCGGCGAACCTGAGCGGTGCATCGCTGACACCGTCTCAGATTGAAGCAATAATGAAGCGCACGGGGAAGCCAATATACGACCATGCCACACGCCTTACGTTTCCGCGCATAGACGCCTACAGGAGCGTCATGGCGGTTCTTTACGACGTCTTTGTGAGTGATTTATCTGCTATCCACGTAAACCTTACTGGTCGCCATATATTCGAGTTTAGCATCTTCAACGACCTTAATTCCGCGATAAACGTTACTTGGAACCTAACCACTGGCGACGGGACAGTGATAAACGGCACTCAGAATATTTCGCTGGGACCTTACAACGAGACGCTTGTCTACGTCGAGCATTTCTACACCAATCCCGGGACATATACGGTTAATGCCTCAATAACTTCGACGCAGGGAAGCGTGAGGTCACAGGCGATTACAATAACCGTAGATAAGTACAATCTTCGCGCGAAGAATCTCACGATACTCAATTCCGCCGGACTTAAAAGGATTTTCGAGTTCTGGATAGAAAACAACAGCACACTCGGAATAAGCGACGTTTACTGGAAGCTTAATGCCACAAATGAATCAGAAGTTAGCAGTGTTATTCCTCTTACTCTGGCTAAAAACGAGACGGCTTTTATATACGTTGAATACCAGTATGTCAACCAAGGCACTCAGACGGTAAGAGCCATGGTTGACCCGACAAATATTTATCTGGAACAGAATGAAACCGACAATACAGTTACCATAACTGACTGATTTTAAAAATAGTGGAATGCGAAGTTTTGAATCTTCAAGAGTAACTGAGATTTTCATTTATTGAGAAAAGTTTATCCTATGTACTCCTGCTCTTCTTGTGGCTTCTCTGGCTGACTCTCTTGTTTTATTTCCTCGGTTTGCTGAATATTCACTTTTCTTGGCTTTCTTTTTCTTTCGTCAACTGGGCCCAAATATCTGCTGGTAACTTTCTTGCCTCTTCTGATAGACTCGTAGTAATATCTTCTGCCGTTTATTATCTTGATGTGCCTGTTTGACATAATTTATTCTTCACTGGAGAACTATATATATTTATCCGAGAAAGCATTGAAAACTGCTGCCTTTAGGCAGCAGATGAAACTCAATGCTTTCTGGATGACATGCTCAAGAAACCCACGACTTTGGTCGTGGGGGTATTAAGAGCATATCATTTCAGCAAAACCTTGTCGCTGGCAGAGCCGTGGTAGCTCATGAGTATCTCGCCGCCACAGTCGCATATTCCTTGAAGCGGAATTCTCCTGTAAGATTTGTTGCACTTTTTACATACAAAATTTTCCCAGCCTTCTATCACGTTGTCCGGCTCCACAACTGCGTGTTTTTTCACAAATCCTTTCATGATTTCTCCGAGAGTTATTTGCCTTCCGCCGCCAAATATCTCGCTTTTCTCGATACCCATTGAAGAAAATATCCTCTCGAGCGGCGGGAATAGCTGGCTTTGTATGTAGTAATCAGAGTCTATCTGAAGCTTGTTGGCGATTACATAATCGGGGTCTTCTGCGCGTTTTGAAAGCAGTTGGTTTCCTTTAATTATAACAAATCCAAGCCTGTCTCCTATTTTTGGCGGTTCATGCGGGTTTCTGAGTTTGAGTTTTTTTGCAAGCTCTATATGAGGCAACATGCCTTCATAATTTTCGGGGCTTTTCGTGATTCCTTTTACAATTGTCAGTTTTTCCAGCGGCACTGAGCCTGTTTTTATTTTTTCTACAATATCTTTGATTGAGTCTATTGCCTTGTGGACGTCGCCTTCTTTAAGGATTGTTTTCAAAACATCTTCCATAGACTCTGAAACGAGCGCACACCAGTCTCTGCGGACCGTTTCTATCCCTTTCATTTCTATTATGTCCTTCCATTCGCCATTTTCCTGAACAAAACACCATCCGGCGTAGCGCTTCTTTGAAAGAATTAGGAAACTCTTGTAAACCTTTTCAAACTGCAATTCCAAATCGCCGGGGAGATTTTTTGTAACAAAGCTCCCTATGGCTTCTCCGGCCTCTTTTGCTTCTTCAAGATTTGTAAAATCCGTTTTTATGAACGTCGAGTCTGTGTCTGCATAAATTATCTTGAACTTGGTGCTGTCCTCGATAAGTCCTTTTGTCTTGACGAGGTTTTCTCTCCCATATGCTGTTATCGAATTTGCAACGTCGATCATGTAAAGCCTGGCCCTTATGTAGCCTGTATAGCCGTACACGCTGTTTGACAGGTCTTTGATTGCAAGTTGTTTCGCGTTGAGTATGCGCCTGGTTTCACCCTGAGAAGATTTCATCTCCTTTCTCGCGTTTGCGCGGGCATCAAGCAGCCTGCGCAGAAGATGCGGGAGTATGCCTTCACGTACAACCGGCGCGACAAATTTCGTGCCGGTTGGAGATTCTGTATGCTCCAGTTTTTGCTCTGTTTTTAGTAATGTGTCTGGCGATATGTTGTATGTTCGCATGATGCTTGGATAAAGCGACTTGAAGTCCAAAACAAGAACACACCCGTCTGCGTGCAAGCCTTTGTAAGGCTCGAGAACTGTTGCACCTTTTAGTTCTTTTTTCTCTCGTTCTTTTGATCTTTTTATCATCTCTGCCTTTGAAGGTTTTGACGGCATTACAAAACCTTTTGTCTTGAATTCGTGCAACAGCATCATCTCAACGCGCGGCGCCTGTCCACCCAGGCAGTCTTGCACCAGGAGTCCTGAAATCTTGGAAAGCTCGAAGAATTTGCCCAGAAGCCCTTTTTCAGTAAGAAGTCTGAGCGCGAGCTCGGCGTCTTTTCTTGCGTATTCAATGAATCTTTTGAGATCGTTCCTGTCCCCGTTCCACAGTCCAAACATTTCCTTGAAAGAGACGTCGTGTTTTTGTTCTTGAAGAAGCTTCTGTGCTATTGTGTTCAGGTTGTACCTGTGGAATTTTACCCACGGGTCGCGCTTGATTATTTGGTAAGAATCCGCCACAATCCTGCCGGGGACGGAAGTTTCTTTGCTTTCTTGCATCCCGACCGATCTTGTATACGCGCCTTTGTTTTTGCACCTGCCGAACGTGTTGGGAAGGTTGAATTTCTTTAGTCTGTCAAACATGTACGGCATGTCGAAGCCGTTGATGTTGTAGCCTGTCAGAACATCAGGATCGTATTCATCGATAATTTTCAAGAATTCTGAAAGCATTTCCCTTTCGTCCTGGAACCCCAACGTGTCTGCTTCCTTTGTAGGCTTTGCCGTCAGAACCAGTGTTTTTTTGCCTTTGAATTCCGGCTCGAACGCCATTGCTATCATGATTATGGGGTCGCGTTTCGAATCCATTGGTTTTGTGCTGTCCGTTAATAGGCACTCGATGTCCACGGCCATCGTCTTTAGGCTGGCATTTTCTATTTTTTCAGTCGGTTCAAGTGAATTGGCGTAATATCCCGGGATCTTTACAGTCGTTGCCAGCGACCTTGTTGCATTGACGTCTATCCATTGCATTCCTTTTAGTTTGTGGTCAACCATGAACCTGTACTTGAACATTATATCAGACTCGAAAGTTTCCATGCCTTCCTGTTCAATTAACTCTCTTATTTTCGGGACGTCTTGCGGGTTAAGAACCGTTATCTTTACCAGTTCCATTGGTTGTGCCGCGTATCCAAGTGGTGTGAACATTTCTGTTTGGTCGGCGGATTTTATCTCTTTTATGTCTTGCAATTTCTTCAATTTTTCTGTCGTGTCTATTTTCGCATAAAAATAGGGGAGAAATTTGTCATACATGACGCAAACAGAATTGCCGTTTTCAGTTTTGCCAAAAATTCTTATGACGGGTTTTGATCCGTTGAAAATATAGTCGACATCGATAATTTGCATGCGCATTTGCAATCACTGGAATCTTTGTGTTTGGAACGGTTTTATAGCTAACCAAACAAACAGGTATTAGATTTCGGCTAGCTGTATCTGGCCAATTTGTATAATATCCTGAATTAAGCTGGGCAACTATAGCCATATCTTTTTCTAACTCTTGTCCCATGACGTATCCTGGAAAGATTCCCTTGTAGCAAGGTCTATAATGACCGGGGCAAATTTTCCGAGCAGGGAGCCGGAATTCACCATGGTTACTGATTTGTAGTTGGTTACCTGCGGTTCATGGCTGTGACCGAAGTGGACAATATCGGGTACTATATCCAAAACAAGATGATCGCTGTGTGTTATTTGTTTTGATTTGCCAAGGTACCTTTTTTTCAGCATTTGCATCTCCATGTCGTGTATAATAAGGATATTTATGCCGCCAAATTCTATCATTGCGGGGTTGCTTAATGATATGATGTTGCGTTTTGTAAATTCCAGGGGTGTCTGGGGGTATTCTTCTTCCTTGTCTAATTCTCCTGGAATCACAAATACTGTCTTTTCAGCGCAATATTGTGATATCATGTCTTCAAATTTATCTTTTTCGCCGATATCGCCTGCAACAAAAATTGCGTCTATTGGCTGCGTCTCGAGCCACTGCAACAGTTTTTCGAACGCCGGGGGCGGAGTTTCATTCAAATGCAGGTCTGATATGAAGCATGCCTTGCCATGGCCTGTATTGGGTTTCCTGAGAGGTATTTCAGGATAAATAACCTGTTGGCCAAAAAGCACTTTCCCGCCGCTGATCGCTTTTACTGCGATTACATCGTCGAGTTCGATGTCGGCGGTTTTTTCCAGTATGACCTGTACTGTGCCTGTAACATCTTCTAATTCCACTATTGTTTTTTCCTTATTCTTAATGTCCTTGACAATACCTACTACATAAACTTCCTGCCTAGTTGTGTCAAGCTTATTGATTGATACAAAGTTCTTCTGTATGCGCTGTAAAATTATTTCTCTTATCTTTTCTAGTTTGATGTTGTAGAAGTTTGTAAAGTCTTCTGCCGTGAGTTCCTTTTTCTTGCTTGTAAGGTTTTTCAATATCCGTATGTCTGATGCTTTTTCTATTGCCACTTTTGTTATTACTGTTTCCGTGATATCACTAAGAAGTACCTCTTCCAGTTTCTTGGAGTTTATGTAGTCAAGGGCTTCGGGAGTAACGAGCTTGCCTTTTTTGAAAAGCCTTGTTACAATATCTTCCATGTGATCACGAGCCTAATAGAATTTATCTGCTAGTATTCTCTCAGCTTTGTGGGCTATCGTTTCGTTAAGCGCGAGCGATATTTCCCGTGTTCTTCCGTATCTGCCTTTTGAGATGACCTTGGTAGAAATGATGCCCAGCATGTCAAGTTCGCTGATCAGGTCGCCGACCCTTCTTTGTGTGAGCGGTTTTAAGTTGTTTCTCCCGCACGTCTCCCTGTAAGACTCGTATACGCTGCCTGTGAGCAGTCTTTTGTCAGTCCATCTGCCCTGTTTTTTCTGTGCTTCTATGAGTTTTATTATCGTTATTAGAACGGCCTGCGACTGTTTTGGTTGGCCTTTTATAACCTCGATCGTTCTTTCAACATCAATTTTATCCTGCGCCTCATTTACATGAAGATCGGTTACTTTGTTGTCGTTGTTTCTTTCGGCTGTTTCTCCTGCTATTCTTAGAAGGTCCAGTGCTCTTCTTGCGTCGCCGTGTTCCTGGGCTGCTATGGCTGCGCAGAGGCTTACAACTTCTGGACTAACCACGTCTTCGCGGAAACCCTCGAAGACCCTTTCCTGTAGTACGTCTTGCAACTGTACCGCATCGTACGGCTTGAACACAAGCTCTTCTTCACTCAAAGAAGACCTGACGCGAACATCCAGTCCTTCCAAGAACAAGACGTCGTTTGTTATGCCGATGGTAGTTATGCTTGCGTTCTTCAGTTCGCTGTTCATGCGCGTAAGGCTGTAAAGGAACCCGTCTCCTGTTTTTCTGACCAACGAGTCTATTTCATCCAGCGCGATTATGATGTGCTGCCTTTTCTCGTCTATTTTTTCAAAGAGTTTGTGATAAAGCACGTCTGTGGGCAACCCGGTATCGGGCACGCTTACCCCAAGACCTTTAAGCAGCTGTGCCACAAGCCTGTATTCTGTGTCTGCAACCCTTTTCATCTTGCAGTTCAGATATAGTGCCTTAACGTTTTTCGACTGCGCTATCGCTGCTTCCTCGAGCTGCGAAAGCACAAATCTGCAGCATATTGTTTTACCGGTTCCTACTGTACCGTAAATGAAGGCGTTATTTGTCGTGTAGCCCTTTAGAACAGGGGCAAGAATGTTTGTGAGCTGTTTTATCTCGTTTTCTCTGTGTGGAATCTTTTCTGGTATGAAAGCTGCCGTTAATACACGTTTGTCTTTGAATACTGATTCCTTTTCTATGTAGCCTGCGAAAATATTTTCCGGAACAATAACATCATTAAGTAACTCACTCATACACCACACACCCTAGAAGTAAACTACCTTTGTTTCCAGTAGAATATAAACATATCTTTATCGGAAAAGTAGGTTTCTACAAATATACTTCTTAAAAACCAAAACACCCCTACATTTCCTTTGGAACTATAGGTTGTTTGTTGTTGTTAACACTGTTATAATTAGTGTTAATTTTAGTGTGCGTGATTAATTTCCACGGGAAATCACAGAGTCTGTCATATATATTGATCACTTTCGTAAACAGAATCCGCCACATAAATGTGACGGTATTTCTTATGGAACTGTCAAGTTTTCTTATGGAAGTCTGACGGTATTTCTTATGGAACTTGGGTGTAACTATGGTATTCTTGTATAAATATCCTACAAAACTAAACAACC
>DATDUC010000009.1:0-2340 GCA_035290545.1 archaeon
GGTTCAGACGGACGGACTGAACGCCTATATGGGGCTGGATGGCTACCTGCACGATCGGAAAGTTCAACGCCATCAATCCGAAGGCGAACATTTGCTGCCCGTAACTTTACGGCCAACCACATCTTGTTGAGTTCTTTAAAAAGTGAATAATGTGCTCATGATTTACTTGGAGGCATCATGAGCAAAATAAATGAATCTAGTGGTGACCAGGAACAGTTCTGGCAGATGGCTATTGAGACCTGGCGAGCCAGTAGATTGTCTGTCCGGCAATTTTGCACTAAGGAAGGTTTGTCAAAGCCATCGTTTTATTCGTGGAGGAAAAAGCTGGCTGGTGACGATTCAGAGCGGGACAACCAGGACAAAGCTGAGTCATCCACATTCATCGAGGTAGCGATGCCCCAAAATGCTTCTGCTGTCATAGAATTTTTGCTTACCTCCGGCAACACGTTGCGAATACCTGCCGGAGTTGACAGCGCGACATTGAGTACGGTTCTTTCGGTTGTACGAGCGGCTGGATTATGCTGACACTTCCATCATCGGTAAAGATATTCATATATACCCAGCCAACTGACATGCGATGCGGATTTGGCAAGCTTTCTATGCTTGCTGAAAGTTTTATGCAGAATGATCCGTTCAGCGGACATCTATTCGTATTCTTCAATAAATATGGTGATAAGTGTAAGATATTGTTCTGGGATCGGACCGGGTTTGTGATATGGTACAAAAGGTTAGAAGAAGGCACTTATGAAAAATTAAACTATCCTCCAAAGACATCGTCGCTGGAAGTTGATGTAGCTAAACTATCATGGATACTCGAAGGCATTGATCTTTTAAAAGCACGACGGCGAAAACGCTATCAAAGATCATAAAAAACGTAAAATATTTTTAAATTATTTTGCATTTATACGACTTTTCGCTTGCTTTTACTGCAATTGCTGTTATATTGCTATTTATGTCAGGGACGACTAAAATAACAGCAGAATCATCAGTCAAACAATTACCCACAGATGTAAAAACACTCCAGCAAATGGTACTTACACTGCTTGGCCAAATAGATGATCTTACCGGCCAGTTGTATTATCTTAAGCGTCAGTTGTTCGGCAAGAAATCAGAAAAGCTCAATCCTGCACAGAGATTGTTGTTTGAAAATCTTTACAATGAAGTTCAGGCAAAGATAGAAGAGCAGAAACAGACAAAGAGTGAAAATGTTCAACCTGTAAAAAACGCCAATCACAATGGCAGAAGACCTTTGCCTGCTGAACTTAAAAGAGAAGTTATTGAAATCGAGCCTGCCGAAGAAGAAAAGGTTTGTTCTGTATGTAATAATGAAAAGCAGCGTATCGGCTTTGAGGAAACCGAGAAACTGGAATATGAGCCTGCGTCATTTTACGTTAAGAGATACGTCAGACACAAATATGTCTGCAAACAATGCGAAGGCAACATATCTATAGGTCAGCTTCCTGCAATGGCCATTGATAAAGGCATTCCCGGAGAAGGATTGTTAGCTCACATAATAACCAGCAAATACGCCGACCATGCTCCCTTAAATAGATTGGAAGGTATTCTTAAAAGGCATGGTGTTGATATAACAGTGTCGAACATGTGTGACTGGGTGGGCAAAAGCGCTGAATTATTAGAGCCGTTAGTTACAAGAATGCATGAACTTATTCTTTTATCTCCAAAGATAAATACTGACGATACACAAATCCCTGTGAAATGTGCAAACCGCAAAGGTTCCACTTATAACGGCTATTTGTGGGTATATATTGATAATAAGCATAATGTGGTATTTGATTTTACACCGAGCAGAAGCAGAGAGGGGCCAATTAAATTCCTCGGCAAATATAGCGGCAAGGTTCAGGCGGATGCTTATAGCGGCTATGATGAGTTATTCAGAAAAACTAATGCTACGGAGATTGGCTGTAATTCTCATGCCAGGCGAAAGTTTGAATATGCGTTGGACAGCGACCCTGTAAGAGCTGCAAGGATGATGGTTCTTTGGGGCAGGCTCTATGAAATTGAAAGCAGAGCTAAAAAAGAAAATTACAGTGACACACAATTATTAGAAGCCAGACAGAAAGAAGCCAAGCCGATATTTGCGGAAATCAAGGCAGTTCTGAATGAATACAAGGATCAGGTACTTCCTAAGTGTCCGATGGGTAAGGCAATAACATATGCCATGAATCAGTGGGAGGCTTTAAATAGATACACTGATGATCCGACGCTGGAGATAGATAATAATCTTTCTGAAAGAACATTGAGAATGGTCGTAATTGGCCGGAAAAATTATATGTTTGCGGGAAGTGAAGCTGGAGCCAAGCGGGCAGCGATAATTTACAG
>DATDUC010000010.1:0-6563 GCA_035290545.1 archaeon
CAAGACATGCAAGCTGCAGATGATGAACTCGCTCTCTGCCGTGGTTTTCAAGTTGCTCTGTGGCCAGAAAAGCGCCGGCAAAAAACTACCTGATTTTGTCTTTCATATACCAGAAGTCAAGCAAAACCTGATATTGCACCACATGCTAAAGGGCGACGGTTACATAGAAAAAGGTTCCAGATACACTGATGCTTACAAAGCTGTGAATTTCCGTTATGATACCAAATCGCTGAACCTCATTTCCTGCCTGTCGCTGCTTCTAACTATGCAGGGCAGGAAATATACAATAAGATTCAGAAAGGGCAAAAATGTTTACAGGATTACAACCTGCTCAAAATACAACAGCAACTTGCGCACAAAAGTATCAGAGGAAGCGTACAACGGCTATGTCTACGATCTTGCTGTGGACAAAAACCATATGTTTGTAGATGCATGCGGCCAGATACTCCTGCACAACACTGATAGTATTTTTGTCAAAACAAAGACTACGAATCTCGATGGAGCAAAAGAGCTTGGTGAAAATATATCAAAATTTGTAACAGAAAAACTGCCTGGTTACCTTGAGCTGGACTTCGAAAAAATATACAGGACCTTCTTGATATTGACTAAAAAACGTTATGCTGGCTGGCGATTTGACAAGACCGATGAAGGCTGGCACGACAACATTGAAATGCGTGGTATTGAAACTGTTCGGCGTGACTGGTGTCCTCTCGTTTCAGAGCTAATGGAGAATGTGCTCCACACAATTTTAAAAGAAGGTGACCTTGCAAAAGCCATAGAACTCGTAAAGGTAACAATAAACGACCTTCGTGCAGGCAAAATACCACTAGAGAAGTTGACTATAATAAAAGGCATTACAAAACATATTGATAATTACGAGGGCATGCTACCTCACATAGAACTCGCAAGAAAGCTCACAAAGAGAAATCCACAGGATCCGCCAAAGATAGGCGATCGTTTGGGATTTGTAATAATAAAGGGTGACCAAATGCTCTCAAAGCGTGCTGAGGATCCTAAATATGTCGAGCAGAACAAAATTCAGCTTGATTCTGATTATTATATAGAAAGTCAGATATTACCTCCGATAGAAAGAATACTAACCGCCGTGGGTATCCAGCGGTCCGAAGTCCTGGGAACTGGCAGACAAATGTCTCTCGGCGATGTTATGTCAGGCAGAAAAAGGGAACTGAAGCATAACATAGAAGTCAACTATGAAAAACCGCTGGAGGGCTGGGAAGAATTTATCTGCAAAAAATGCTCAAAAAGCTATAGGAGAATGCCGCTAAACGGCCTCTGTGAGTGTGGTGGTGAGATGTCGATAGGTTACCACGGCTCCACCAGCGACAAGGTTTCTGTAAAATAACTAAACAGAATTAAAGTATCTTGTAAGTTTTCTTCGTGGCATTTTTAGTTCAGGTCTTCCTTCGGAATCGACTATGCATGCACTTTCATCGCCCAAATATCCAACACAAGTATCACTGTCTCTCAAATGTATGTGTGACCACTCGCCAAGTTCGAACAATCTAGAACTTTGTATTCTGCGTATCAGTTTTGCCATCTGATAAGGGTCTAAAAAAGGCCTTACTGTTTCGTACATGTGATGGTGACTATCTAAATGTCCCATATTTTTATCATTTCAACAAAGTATAAAAACGTGCTTTTTCATTGGGGTAAACTTATTTTCTCAACGTCTCTTGTAGCAAAGTCTACGATAATTGGCTTGAATTCGCCCAACAGTGATCCGGAGTTTACCAGCGTGACAGACTTGTAATTAGTAATGTAGGGCTGATCGCTGTTGCCGCAGTGAACTACATCAGGCACTTCCGTTAAAACTAGATAGTCCTCATCAAGGATTACGCTTGACTTTCCTAGGTAGCGTTTCTTCAGCATTTTTATGTCCGCTTTCTGGCACATCAGTATCTTAAGCCCACCAAGTTCCACCATGGCAGGATTACTAAGAGAAACTATCTTGTTGCTTTCGTATGTCTGCGGCATGTTAGGATATTCACTACCATCAGCTATGACAAAAACAGTCTTCATGTAGCAATATCTGTCAACATAAGTCCCGAAAAGTTTCCTGTCGCCTATTTTTCCTGAAACGAAAAGATATTGTATATCCTGCTGGCTGAACCACTCAAAAAATGTTTCAATGTCCTTTGGCGATGATTCGTCCAGACAAAGATCAGACACGAAACATGCTTTGCCAGTACCTATTGTCGGATCTCGCAAAGGTATGTCTGGGTATATTATCTTCTTGCCGAAAAGTACCTTGCCCCCAGCCACAGCCTTTATGGCAACTACATCGTCAAGCTCAAGGTCGTCAATTTCTTCGAATATGACAGGTATTGTAGATGTCGTGTCTTCCAGTTCGACGGTCTTTTTTTCATTATTCCTTATTTCTTTCACAATACCTATGACATGCACCTCGCTGCGAGTACTGTCAATCTTGTTCAGTGATATGAAGTTCTTCTGTACTCTCGATATTATAATTTGCTTCATTTTTTCGTACTTGGAGCCGTAGAATTTTACAAAATCCTCCCGCGTGATCTCACTTTTTTTGTAAGTTAAATTCATGAGTATCTTGTATGGTTGGCGCAAATCCCTAGAGTCAACTATAAATGGAAGTTTCCTTACAAGGAACTCTTCAGCGCTGCTTTTCTCAATAATATCCAGTGCCTCATCAGTAAGCAGGTGCCCGTGTTTAAAGAATTCTCCTACAATTTCACTCTTTCCCATGTTTTTCACCAAGGTACTAATTGCCAAGGCGTTCCTGCAGAAGGACCTTTATTCTGTTAAGTATGTCGTCTTTTACAGCAAGCGAAATGTCACGCGTCCTGCCGTAGCGTCCGTTTGACACTACCTTTGCGGTTATGACCCCAAGCATATTGAGCTCCCCGATCAGGTCACTGACTCGCCTCTGGGTCAATGGTTTGATATTATTTGACTTGCATATACTCGCATACATGTTGAACACATCACCTGTTAGCAACCTCTTGTCTACCCAGCCTTTACTTACAGGCTTATCTTGTAGTTTTATTATTGCATAGAGAACTGCCTGCGACTGGCTTGGCTGTCCCCTTATGGTCTCAGTTACACGGTCAAGGTCAATCTTCTGCTGTGCAAGGTCTATATGTTTTTCTGCGACTATCATTTCCCCTGATCTCTCTGCTATTTCTCCGGCAACCCGAAGAAGGTCAAGAGCGCGTCGGGCATCGCCATGTTCTTGTGCAGCCAGAGCTGCGCATTTGCTAAGAACTGTATCGCTCACTGCACCATCCTTGAAGCCTTCCTTTGCCCGTTCATAGAGTATGTCTTTGAGTTGTACAGCGTTGTATGGCTTAAACAATATTTCCTCCTCTGAAAGGGAGGATTTTACCCGTAAATCAAGATTATCGCGGAAGGAAAGGTCATTTGTTATGCCAACTATCGTTATGTGGCTCTTTTTGAGGTCCTGGTTGGCTCTTGTGAGGTTGTAAAGGAAATCGTCACCAACCTTCTTTACCAAAGTGTCTATCTCGTCCAGAATCAGTATAAGTTCAGTTGATTTGTTGTCAACGTGTTCGAAAAATCTTCTGTAGAGAACATCTGTAGGCAGCCCTGTATCAGGTACGCATTCGCCAAGTTCCTTTAGCAACTGCGCGAACAAACGGTATTCGGTATCGGCCACCTTCTTCATTTTGCAGTTTATGTAAATCACGCGGAGGTTCTTTCCATTCTTCCTCACTATATCCTGAAGCTGACTTATTATGAACTTAGCGCAGATTGTCTTGCCGGTTCCACAAGTACCATAAATGAATAGATTGTTGGGCTTGTAACCCCTAAGAACTGGAGCCAGCATCGAACCCAACTGTTGAAGTTCCACATCCCTATGGGAAAGCTTTTGTGGAATAAAAGAAGAAGAAAGTGTGTTTTTGTCGTTGAATATATCCTCCTTTTCTATATACTGAGCGAAAATATTGCTTGCGTTGACCAACTGCATTAAACCACCCCATTACTGAATTACTGAACCGTTAAAGAACGGTTATAACTCTGCAAGGAAACAAACAAAATATTACTTCCTTGTGAGCTATATATGAACCCAGAAAACATGTCTTGATTCTTTTCTGGGTTAACTATAACTACAGCGGGATACTTTCCATATGAAGAATACCCCACACCCAATTACCTTCATTTCTCTTGGAGAGTATTTATAGTTTTTCTATCTGAAAACTAGGTTTTATGGTATTTGTTTTTCAAAACAATTAACACCCCTACACTTCCTATGGAGATGCCATTATTATTATTTTTCTTATATAAGTATGTTATATGAAATGTAGGTGTATATTCTAACAAAACTGAGAAAAATCTTCGACAAGAAACATATCCCATGAGAAATAGAGGGGATGGTCATTTTTTATTACAATCAAAACCAGGAATTTTATTAAATATTTGTATGTTCATACTTCATTGTAGTAATTCAGTTAAAAATTACCATACACAGTTGGCATATTCCTTATTCATACGTTCAGTATTAAAAATACCACCATTCTTAGTAGCACCTCGTCCGACATCTAAAATATCAGGGCTGCTTATCGTACTAAGTCTGTAGTATAAACTATCAGCATCTTTTACATCATCCGATTCAAAACCACCAACAGCCCACCCAGTTACACCTTCCTCATAGCCTTCAGGCCACCACCCATCTAATGTACTCATATGTGGAACTCCGTTAAGGTCAGCACACATTCCACTGGTCCCAGAAGCTTCGAAAGGTATTCTTGGTGTGTTAAGCCATACATCGCTGCCTGAAGTAAGCACACTACACATATCCATCCCATAATTTTCCAAATAAATTGCGGGAATTCCTGCAACTCTGAGTTCGGCTAGGCGTTTAATTGAAGTAGCAATCATTTCCTTGGCGTCTGAATCATGTGGATGTGCTTTCCCAGCATAGATTACCTGCCAGCGACCCTTCAATATACCCTTCAGGCGTTCCATGTCAGTGAATAAAAGTGTTTGTCTTTTGTACGGAACAGCCCTTCTGGCCCAAGTCAATACAGGCACATCAATATCAAATTTTATCCCAGTCCTATCTTGAACATAATCAATCATCCTTTGTTTAGCGGCCCTGTGAGCGGCAGCAACCTTTGTCTTGTCAATTCTATGAGCGCCGCCGAGTACAGAAGGATCAAGCCGCCAGTCAGGAAGCTCAGAATCGTATAATGACTGAAATTCCGGCGACGTCCATGTGTAAGGGTGAACACCATTCGTCACTGACAGAACACTATCACCATACCATCGCTTTGCCTCCTCCCCATGTCTTTTAGAAACTACATTCATCCTTCTACTACCACTCCTGGCAAGAGTAGTCATATTTAGCTGATTATTGCCTGCCAGCTCTTGTATATTTGCTGGTAGCATCCCATCAAGGGCATACCTAGCAGCATCATAATCAAAAACATCATGGCCAGCAATCAAGGAGTGGCTAGTAAATGTACTGGTTTCCCTTACACGTTCAATATTACCAGTCCTTCTTAGTTTTTCAAGAACAACAAAAGCAGAGTGACCTTCATTCATATGCGCATGAACTGTTGCAGGATCATACCCCAGTGCTTCCACAAGCCTCATACTACCTATACCAAGAACAACTTCTTGGCCAAGCCTGTCGCCATTATACAATTTTGATGTCAATGATCTAACTTCTGGACTGTTACGTTTATCGTCTGTACTGAGAAAATAAACAGGAACGACACCAACTTTTTCATGTCTTTTCTGTCCATTTACATCATAGCGCCAGCTTGACACAAAAATATCATCACCACGCAGACGCACCTTTACAGTAGGGCCCTCTGATAGTTTTTCTCTGTAGCCCCATGGCGCAAAATCTTCGACTTGTCGCCCATCAAGAAACCTCTGGTCAAAATATCCTAAATCCGGAAGCATCCCAATACCAATAATATCATAACCAAGGTCAGAAGCAGATTTCATTGTGTCGCCGGCAAGAACACCAAGACCCCCGCTATATGTATGAATATCATCCCGAAGTCCTATTTCCATGCTCGTATAAATGAGAGGGTTATTCATTGCCGACACTGCTAGAATTTCTTATTATCTATGGTATTCAGGTATAAAGTATTTTTATTTATCCAATTCAAACTTAAAACCATAACTTATGAGTCCACCTTCACCATCAACCTGTAACCTCCGGAAAATACTTCTTACACGATCGCCTATTTTTATTTTTTTGTCAACAACAACACCGCTTATCGTAGGGCCTTCTTCCAGTTTTATGAGTGCAATGTTATACGGAACCTGCATTTCAAAGCCTGCTGGTGCCACATGGATTTCCGTGTAGCTGATTATTACGCCTTTCCCTGCAAAAGTAAAAGGAACAAGTTTGTCTTTACCACACTCGCACATCGCTCTCGGTGGCATATATACCTTGCCACAAGAACATTTCGTACCCGTTAGCGTATAGCGGCTGTTTTTTAGTCTCCACGACATAGGAACCGAAGATCTGTGCGGCATTATTTCATCAGCTTTTGTTTGTTACTTGAGGTAATTTGCGAAATTTTATACCATCG
>DATDUC010000011.1:0-5228 GCA_035290545.1 archaeon
TGGACTTTCTCTTATTGCAGGCCATGATCCGCGGGATTCGACGAGCCTTCAGGTTTCTCAGAAAGAATACAAAACAGAGCCTGACTTGAAGGGAGTAAAGATTGCCGTGCCAAAAGAATACTTCCAGCATATAGACAAGCAAGTAGAGAAATCTGTTAGGGCAGCAATAAGTAAAATGGAAAGTGCGGGCGCGAAAGTCAGCGAGGTTTCGCTGCCCACAACAAAATATGCTCTGGCTGCTTACTACATTATTGCCACCAGCGAGGCTTCTACCAATCTTTCGCGGTACTGCGGGATGCGTTATGGCCTTCATGGAAAATTGAAAGGCGGTTTTAATGAATACTTTACGTCTGTAAGGACAGAGGGATTTGGCGAGGAAGCGAAGCGTCGCATAATTCTTGGAACATTTGCCCGCATGTCTGGTTATCGTGAACAGTACTACATGAAAGCGATGCGAGTCCGCACACTGATCACACAGGATTTCAAAAAAATATTTGCAAAACATGACGTAATATGCGCGCCGACTATGCCTATTCCAGCGCCGAAATTCCGGGAGATAGAAAAGCTCACGCCGCTGCAGAACTACCAGATGGACGTGCTCACGGTGCCGGCTAACTTGTCAGGTGTACCTCATATGTCAGTACCCTGCGGCCGCACAATAGGGCTGCACATTATAGCAGACCATTTGCAGGAGCAAAAGCTGCTCAATATCGCGGCAGGATTCGAGGCGATAAAATGAAACCAGTGATATTCATTGATTTCGGTCATGTGTATTTTAAGGTTCATCCAACTGGAATAGGAAAGTTTTCAAAGAAATTTCATTTAACGAAGGAAGAAATGTTACATATTTTTTTAGGTCCTCACTGGACAAGTCATGCATCAGGAAAAACAGACGAGAAAACTTATTGGAAATGCGTGGCTCATAAGATGAATATTTCACCAGATCAAGTTAAGGACCTTAGTGACACCTGGTACAACACGCTTGAACCATGCAGTAGCATGGTAAAACTTGTGGCGAATTTGAGGAAAAAATACAGAGTTGCGGCGCTTTCAAGCATAACAGCTCCATGGATCGAAGTACTTGAAAAGAAATATAAAATTTCTAAGCATTTCCATGAACACCACTACTCCTTTGATCATGGTATTGACAAGCCTGACGCGAAGCTGTTTCTTAGGGCTGCAAGGAAAATGAAAGTCAATCCGGAAGACTGTATTGTTGTGGACGACATGAAAAAATTCCTTGATGCAGTAAAGAAGACCGGTGCAAGAACTATAATGTTTGATAATTCGAAGCATGATGTAAAGCAGCTTGAAACACATCTCAGGAAAATGGGGATTGAAATATGAAATTCAAAGAAGGAAAAATAATAGAGATATTTTACGTGGAGAAAAACGGAAAGAAGATTCCAATTATTATTAGGTATCCTAAGAAAACTGATGCAAGAGATGTTTGCACTTTTTTTAATAAAGCGATTAAGGAAACAGAATTTCTTGCTAGGATAACTTCTGTGTCCCTGAAAGATGAAAAGAAATGGATTGATGACGCTATAAGAAAAATAGAAAATTGTGATGGAGTACAGCTATTTGCCGAATGCAACGGAAAAATAGTTGGATCATGTTCGATTAATAGAAAATCAGAGCAAAGACAGGCACATATTGGTGATATGGGTATATGCATTTTACAAGAGTTTACCGGACTGGGTATTGGAAAGTGTATGATGACTGTTGCAGAAAAAGAATCCACTAACATGAAACTTAGAATGCTTGAACTCTCTGTTAATGGTAAAAACAAAATAGCTAGGAATATGTATAGAAAGATCGGATTTATTGAAGCCGGAAAAATCCCTAGGGCCATCAAGACCGGTAGAGGATATGACAACGATATAAAAATGTATAAGGTGCTGAAAAAATGAAAATTGGGTTAGAAGTTCATGTGCAGTTGAACACACAGACAAAGCTTTTCTGTGGATGTCCTAATAGATTTGTCAAGGAGCCTAACACACACGTTTGCGAGTACTGCATCGGATTGCCTGGAAGCAAGCCACGCGTTAACAGAAGTGCCATGGATTTCGCACTTCTTATTGGCATGGCATTGGAATGCAAAGTTTCCTCGCCTACGTTCTTCTCGCGTAAATCCTATTTCTACCCAGATATGGGAAAGAACTTCCAGATAACTCAGTATGAAGTTCCTATTGCCTATGACGGCTCTGTGAAGCTTGGCATCAAAAAAATAACAATAAAACGAATTCAAGTTGAAGAAGATCCGGCGCGTATTGTGCATGTCGGCGGCAACATAACCACGGCAGACTATGTGCAAGTAGACTATAACCGCTCTGGCGTGCCGCTTTGTGAGATCGTAACGGATCCGGACTTTGAAAGCCCACATGAAGCGCGAGATTTCTTACAGAAGCTGTCCAGCATACTTGAATATCTTAATGTTTATGACCCAAGCGTTGAAGGCTCGATGCGTGTTGATGCAAATATATCTCTCGGACCTACTCGTGTAGAGATAAAAAATATTTCCGGATTCAAGGATGTGGAGAAGGCGCTGAACTATGAAATCATCCGACAAAAACATGCTCTCCGTAGGAATCAGAAAATTGTGCGGGAGACAAGAGGCTGGGACGCTGATGCAGGCGTAACAAGGTCGCAACGCACAAAAGAGGAAGAGGAGGATTATGGATATATTTTTGAGAGTGATTTGCCAAAATTCACCTTTGATTCAAAACAGCTGGGCGTGCTACGCTCGATGATACCAGAGCTTCCTGATGCTAAGGTGAAAAGATATGTTAAGGAACTGAAGATAAAGGAAGACTTGGCTGTCTCCGTTGTTAGCGAACCTGATCAGGCGGAAGCATTTGAAAAAGTCATAAAATATGTTGACAAAGAGCTCGCTGCCAAGTGGTTTGCCGGCGAAATAAAAAAGACACTTAACTATCATAACTTGCGGCTTAAAGACAGCAAGCTGAAAACAGATGGAATAATAAAACTTCTTGATATGATTGAAAAGAAAACTATCACGGACCACACGGCGGAAATGATGCTGCGCGAGATGACTGTCAAATCTTTAGATCCTGAGGCACGCAGCGATATTACAACAAGAATATACGATGAAAACCTTTTGGAGAACGCAATAAAAGAAATTATAGATATGAATACAAAAGCTGTTCTTGACTATAAATCAGGCAAGCAGGAATCTTTCAACTTCCTTGTTGGCCAAGTCATGAAGAAGACGCAGGGACGGGGAGATCCAGAGACAATCAGAAAACTTCTCAAGAAACTGATATAACGTGAATGTATGAACCCCTACGAAGAAAAGCTGAAAAAGTGGATGCACGAGCATAACATAACTGCAGAGCATATACATTTCGAGAACTCAGTGCATACGGTGGAAGAAGCTTGCAGAGAGGCGCAAGCACAGCCTGACGATTTTGTAAAATCTATTTGCATGGTTGGCAGCGAGACATTGGTTGCTCTTGTTCTCGGCTCTGACAGGGCTAGCACAGAAAGGGTTGCAAAAGCTCTTAACATAGAAAGGCCGCATGTTGCTTCACCCGAAGAAGCTCTGGAAAGAACAGGATATCTGGTCGGCGGCACACCACCTTTTGGCTACCACGCTAAATTTCTCATAGACCCGAAAGTCATGCTAAAAGAAGCCGTGTATGCAGGCGGCGGAAGCCCCACTGCACTTATTCGGATAGATCCTAAGGAAATCCAAAAATTCAATAATGGTATTGTTGTAAGGGTCAGAAAATAAAAAGTGAGCTCGGAGGGATTTGAACCCCCGACCTTCTGATTCGGGTCCTTTTCCGCCAGCGCTTTTTGCAGAAAAGGGCTGTCCGAAGCCAGACGCTCTATCCAAGCTAAGCTACGAGCCCATTTTATTAATTGTGGAAATAGGCATAAAAAACACAAAACACGTAAACTTTAAATACTATAGCATACTATAGATGTCTATGGTAACTAGCATACAGGTAAGCGAGAAGCTAAAGGAAAGACTAGATAAAATGAAACTTCTTGATGGCGAAAGCTATGAAGACGTAATTTGGGACCTTCTTGAAGACAGTATGGAACTTTCTGAGGAAACAAAAAGAAATATTGAGGAGTACGAAGCTAATTCTGAAAAATGGCTGAAGGAAGGCAAGTTCAAAACCTTGGAACAAATGAAGAAGGAAAGGAAATTATGATGTATACAATTATATTTTCTCCGCACGCTCAAAAACAATTCGATAAACTTGAAAAAAACATACAAGAACGTATTCTTCTCTCAATGGAAAGGCTAAAGGTACGGCCGTACCAATTTGTTAGCAGACTTTCTAACTCCAGATATTACAAAATGCGTGTTGGAGACTATCGTGTAATTATTGACATAAAGAGTAATGAGATGATTGTTATAGTAATAGAAGTTGGACACCGAAGAAATATTTACAAATAATTAAGATATTTAAAAACCTACAGCATTAATATTTTATTATGAACAAGATTACTGGAGTTGTCGCCGCAGGTATTGTTTATGCAGTTATTTCTATGGTAGTTAATACACTGTGGGCGTTTATTGATATGCCCTACTACCTTATGCAGGAATATTTTGCTGTCTGGAGCAAGCTTATGATGCCGACGGCTGGTCCGCCTGGTGTGGAGTTTTATGTAGCTTCATTTGTTTTTACGCTTGTAGCAGGCTTGATATTTGCAGGAGTGTATAGCCGTGTCAAGGCGAGCATCCGCGGCAAAGGCGTTAGAAAAGGTTTGCGCTTCGGCTTCGGCATGTTTCTGATTTCTGTCATACCTGGCATGTTTTCACTCTTCCTTTTGATAAATTTGCCAACGGCGCTTATTATCAGCTGGACTGTTTCCGGACTTGTTACAAGCCTGCTGGGCGGAATTGTTATAGAAAAATTTGTTCGATAGGTGCTTTTTACGCTTTCTTTCTAAATATATTTCATGAATTACGTTAGTGAATGGAAAAAAGAAGAGAAAAAACAGTTCAGTGGCTGGAATTTTTCCGATTTCAAGGGAAAGATGAGAGAGGAGAAGTTGCCGTGGGACTATAGTACAATGGCAAGGAAGCTTATCAGAAAATCCAATTCGGTCCTGGATATGGGAACTGGCGGCGGAGAACTATTTTCTACGCTGGGTCCTTTTCCAAAACATACAGTTGCTACGGAAGGTTACAAACCAAATTTTATTCTGGCAAAAAAGTGCCTTAACATGATGGGTGTTAAGGTCAT
>DATDUC010000012.1:0-2576 GCA_035290545.1 archaeon
GAACCTGTTCCTGTTCCGCCTCCAAGACCACATGTTACAAAAACAAGATCAGAGCCTTCCACTATCTTCTTCAGGTCGTTCTTGCTCTCTTTTGCAGACTCCTCTCCTATCTTCGGGTCGGCCCCTGCGCCAAGGCCGCCTGTTATTTCTCTTCCTATAAGTATCTTCGTGTCAGCATCGGTGTAAAGCAGGTCCTGTGCATCTGTATTTATTGCTATAGTCTCCGCGCCTATAACACCTATTTGCATAAGTCTAGATATGGTGTTACCGCCTGCGCCGCCGGCTCCTATGACCTTGATCTCGGCTTTTTTTGCTTCGAGAATCTTTCGCAGCTCTTCATCGGCCGGAGCCGTTCCAACATCCTTAGAACTTAGTATACCCATCTTATCACTTTCTATAGAAATATGCCAGAGGATATTTAAAGATTCCATGCATTTTTTTGCAAAAAATTTGTAATTTTTTTGCATTACATAAACATTAAAATAGTAGTAGTTGTAGTAGTATACATATGAAACTACAGTGCACAAAATGTGATCATATATGGACAACACGAAAAAATAGGATACCTGTGGCATGCCCTATGTGCAAGTATAGCACTTATTATCATAAGCCCATAGTAATAAAAAAATGATTGAACTTCAAATGGGATATATGGTCCACATTTTAGCGGTCATACAAAAATATGCCGTGTATCGCAAGAATATTTATTTCTTTTCGTAAACTTCTATGAACCTTACTTTTGCGATGCCTTCAACATGTTTCGTTATCAGATCAGACACGGTTTCCTTCATCCTCTCCGGCATCTTGAAAGTTATCTCGGCCTCATTTCCGGAAATTTTTACAGGAGCATTGTATATGCCAAAGAATTCCAGAACGGCGCTTATTTTATTCTCACCGCCTTCTATGATTTCGGTTATTTCTACATGGTAACGGAGTTTTTTCCCGGCAAGAGGATTGTTGAAATCCACACGAATGCGGCCGCCTGATATACTCTGTACCCTGCCTTTGGTGCCAGAAAAATCTACAACCATTCCGGCCTGCGGATCCACCTTGCTTTCGCGAAAAACATTTTTGCCAACAATCTTCACAAGTTCCGGATTTCTCTTTCCAAAACCATCTTCCGGGGCAACTTCAATATCCTTCTTGTCGCCCACTTTCATGCCTTCTATTGCCTTTTCCAACCCAGGAACGAGGAAATTTGCTCCTAAGATAACAGGTATAGGGCCATATTTCATCTTCTCGTCGAAGACGCCGTCTTTTTTTGCCTGGATCTCATCGGTTATGTCAAACACTTCACCGCTTTCCAGACTGCCCGTGTAATTGATTCTTATGAAGTCTCCCTTTTTCATTCTCTAAGCTATCCTGATAAAATATTTAAATGAAGAAAACACATCATCATTACGGAATAATTACGCAAAAATGGATGTCTAATGATTTAAAGATTGTTGCAAAAAATAAAGTATGTTATTCAAATCAGACGATAACTGGAAGAAGTATCTGGGTATCGAGGACGAGGAACATCTCAACGAAATCCTCCGCAGGGCTTCGAGGCACAAGGGCGCTTACAAGAACGCAGATGAAGTCAAGATAGCCCAGATGTGGTGCGCCCTAATCGAGTTGCGCAAAGAAAACGTCATACTCCAGAAACGCCTAAAAAGGATGGAGGAAATGTTTGATGCTATATTTGAGAAAAAAAGAAGACATGAAAATGAGAAGCTGGCTCTTGTAGAGAGTCTTGAAAAATTTTGATGGAAGGCTTGTGTAGAATCTCATAATACATTTGTGGAATCATGAATTCGGTGTTATCACTTCTGATATATATGGTGTATGAAACCAATACGGAACAAAAACAATATACTACTTCATAACTATTCAAGAAGCAGACCGAATTTATACGGTGCAGAGTTCCTGGCTTTCTGCAAGTCGCTTTTTTCAGAGTCTACTATTTCAATTCGCATTCCGGTCTCATTTTCCAGGAATTTTCTTGATTCTTCTAGCAAAGCAAACTGCTCATCCCTGCTAGTCACGCTGTTTACATCCTTTGACTTTGAGTAAGATGATTGTATAAAAAATAGCGTCGCTTTGCCGTAGCGCCTTGCGTCGCTTTGCATTATTTCCTTTGTTATATTGTCAAGAGACGCTTCCCTGTTGTTTATTATCTTTTTCAAAACTCCAAATTTCCAGCTCTCGGCGACGAATATAGAGCATTTCTTGGGTTCGTTTTTCACGATGGATTTTATCTCTTCCACGTCTGCAATTGTATGTCTTAGCATATTTTCCCATGACTCTGCGCCTTCGTTCACGGCAAGCTTGTTATGTTCAGGCCACATGGCACTCGCAACCATACCCCTTCGACCCAGCCTGTACCACATTTCCTCTGATATGTGCGGCACAAGGGGGCTAATGATTACTGCAAGATCGCCAAGGTATGGTTCAATGACGTCTTTGTTGCAGTTTTTTATCCCGTTGCATCTCCTGATGTACCATTTTAGGTCATTAACTGGCTCAAAAAGAACGCTTTGGCCGGAACTTCTGAATCTAAGGTCTGAGTAGGAATTCATGGAATCGTTCTTAAT
>DATDUC010000013.1:0-7693 GCA_035290545.1 archaeon
CTTTCGAAATCTGACATAGAGGCACCTGATGTATGGGATGTGGAATATGAAGACTTTTTGAGTGAATTCAAGACAGCGCTGCTTATCAAAGAATGGACAAATGAATCCGGCGAGGATATAATACTTGAAAAATACGGCGTGACTCCGGGCGAATTATACAATAAAACAACAAATGCCGAATGGTTGCTCTATTCTGCCAGCGAGCTTGCCGTACTGTTGGGAATAAAGGAAATAGCAAACAACATAAACAAGGTCCGCCTGCAGGTCAAGCACGGTGTAAAGGAAGAACTCCTAAAACTTGTGACCCTGAAAGGTATAGGAAGAGCAAGAGCAAGAAAACTATTCAACGCTGGAATCCGCACACCCGTCGATATCAAGAAAGCAGACGAAATCGTGCTGGCAAAGCTGCTGGGACCGAAAGTTGCCAAAGAAATCCGCCAAAGCGCCGAGTAATAGACAAACTAAAAAAGTGTTGCAAATGAAAGCGAAAAAAATACATATTTTCAGCATAGCCCTAGTCCTGCTGATACTGGCGGCAGGAAGCTTTGTTCCTGATCAGACAAGAATTCTTACATACATAAGCAGTTTCGGTTTTCTTGCTCTGTTGTCGGTTATTTTTGTTATTTCAATACCGCTGTTGTTTAGGCTGAAAAGAAACCGGCTGACAACTTACCTACTGGCCAACAGGCGATGGATAGGGATTTACACTTTCATCTTTACACTGATTCACGTGCTGATTGTCATGAACTTCTTTTTTGCATGGGACCTGGGCAAAGCACTATCAAATACCTATAGACTGCTTGGCGGCATAGCCCTGCTTATACTTGCAGCGCTGACGGCAACATCAAATGACACGTCCATGAGAAAGCTCGGTAAAAATTGGAAGCGCCTGCACTATGCTGTTTACATTGCACTGCTGCTGGTCATAGTCCACTCCTTCAATATAGGAAAAATATTCCTTGAAGGAACAGCAGCAAAAATAGTCATAATCATATTGGTAGTAGTAATTATAGTATGGAGACTAATTCTAAGAAGAAAGTCTACAATAAAACAAAGTAGTCAAGCGAATTAATTATACTTAAAAGAGTTCTTGTTTATAGTGCTACAAGGAAACGGTCTGGATATTATTTCCTTGTGCACTATATGTGAATCCATAAATATGTCTATATTCTTTTATGGGTTCACTATAACAGATTCCAACTGGGTTCGTAGTCTAGTTTGGTAGGATTCGAGGTTCGGGACACCTTTCTTGGGAAGAAAGCTGTGCCAAAGAAGGTGCGATGTACCTCGTGGCCGGAGTTCAAATCTCCGCGAACCCATTCAGCTCTTTTAAGAAAAGCGCTGCAAACATGAACAAGGTTCATGTTGCACAGCATTGGAAGCAATGCTTGTGGCGGAAAAACATTTTTATTTCTTTTTTATCGACTCGTAGTATTTGGGTTTTTGCAGTGCTGTGTAGAAGAAAATTACAAATAGCGCACCATAGAGCATGCTATAGGGCGTGCCAAGACGTGGATTGAGCAGCACGGTGAGGTCCAGAATAGAATACACAACAAGCGAATAGGGAATAATCCACCAAGTAAGAGTCCAGCTCCTTTTTATCACATTCATATTGCGTTTGTGAAATGACATGGAGTAGAATTTTCTATATGTAGTCCAGTTCTTCTTCATGATTTCCCATATGTAAACTATCAAAGGTACTGTTGCGACAGCGCCGAGAAAAAACGCACCGATGCCATTGCCAGAAGAAATCTCTGCCTCTAACCCAAATAGCGCAAGCACTGCCACAATAAGCGCAATGCCGGGATTCAGAGAAGTTATCATAATTATTACTAATCAAACGGCTGCCTAATAAGGTTTTCTATTTCCATTTGCTCTGGCAGTATTCCAATAGAAATTCCATAATTCTTTGCCTCGGCTATTTTTCCTTTTTCACGTTCAGAGAACTCGAATACTTTATTTCTAAAAATAACTATCATCATGCCATCCTTACATATATGCATGTACCATCCCTGCTTTATCGATTTTTTTGCCTTTTCTATGAAATCGTCCTTCTTCTCGACCTCTACACAATGAAAATGCAAAATACCTTTTTCGTCTTCGTTCTCAAGAAATGATTTTTCCGTTTTTACAATCCTGACTAAATTCAAAATACTCGGATCCTCAAGACTTTCCTCAATAATAACGCCTCTCCACGACATAGAAATCACATTTTTCTTGCTATGGTTATAAAGCCCGTGTGCACAATCTGGGAAGGTACAGGATGAGTAAAGCCTGCAACGCTTGTCCATTCTTTCTGGACGTTTTCCACTGTCTTTATTTTCTTGAAGAATTTTTCCATGAATTTCCTGCAGGCAATCTGCTGCTCTATATGCGGTGAGTAAACAACAAGCCAGCCGCCCTGTTTCAGCGCTGCATAAATTTTTGGTATTACTTTTTCAGCGCCCTTCATGTCCATCGTGACCAAATCATAACCCTTACCAGTGAATTCCTCGCCCGGTTTATTGAAAAGTTTTATATTCTTGAATCCGCTGCGGCTAATGTTCTCTTTTATTATGGCAGCATGCTCCTTTTTGATTTCATATGTTGTAACCGATCCGCTTGGCACTAAATTAGTCAAGAACAATGCAAGAAAGCCCGAGCCTCCGCCCAAATCCAGGCATTTCCAATTAGGCTGCAAACCTGTTTCAGCAATGATAGCTCCTGCATCCTTCCTAGTAATTATCTGCGGCCCGCGCTTGTATTTTCTTTCTGTATCAACGTAAGACATGAATTAAATTTCCTGCTAAAAGGATAAATACGAAGTAAGTAAAGACAAGCCGTACGTGTAGAATAGAAATTAAAAAATCGGTAATTCTTTCCGTTTTACCTACTTCCCAAATCGTCTGCGTCTGTCTGAGAATTCCTTCAGAGCTGCGTCAAAGTCTTTTTCCTGTATGGAAGGCCATTTCTTATCTGTAAAGATAAGTTCGCTGTACGCTGACTGGAACGGCAAAAAGTTTGAAAGGCGTTTTTCTCCGCCTGTCCTGAATATCATGTCTGGATACGGCTGACCGTTTGTGTAGAGGTGGTGCCTGACCAGCGTCTCGTCAACATCTGAAGGTTTTATGATTCCCTTTAGACCATCTAGAAGAATCTGTTTGACAGCATCTGTAATTTCCTGCTGCCCACCATAAGCTATGGCAATGTTAAGTGTGTGTTTCTTGTAATTCTTTGTTCTGTCTGCTACGAGTTTCATCTTTTCCTGCAACGCATCCGGAAGTATGTGAGTCCGTCCTATGAATTTTACCTGCACTGCAAATCGGTTGACGACGTGATCTGCCGTTGTCAGGATATCATCCATCTCTTCGCCGAAATACTTCAGTATCAGCTGCAGTTCCTTCTTTGGTCTTGTCTGCAAATTCTCTAAAGATAGAACATAAGCCGTGACATACTTTATTCCGCGTTCGCAGGCCCAGCCAAGAACCTGCCGCGCCTTATCTAGGCCTGCCTTGTGACCCAGCCATGGTTTCTTCATCAGTTCGCGGGCAAAACGTCTATTGCCGTCAAGTATGATACCTACGTGTTGTGGAAGCATTTCTTACCCTTCTAAGCAGTTTATTAAATACTGATTAGTAATTAATTTAAACCCTATGTTAAATATCCGCCTTAGGTTAGTTAACTGCCATACAATACATGCAGTTTCCACAATAAAAATGTTTTGGTGCATTACAAACACGTCATTCTGGTGATAATAAATGCTGGAAATATTGATAATTGCTGTCGCCGGTTCAGTTTTAGCTGGGCTGTGGGACCTAAAGACTACAGAAGTTCCTGACCAGCTGCCCATCGGCATGGTTGTCATTGGAATAGCCTACTGGATTCTGCAAGGTTTTTTGGGAAACTGGTACCCATTTACCGTTTCCATTATAGTAGGAACGACCCTTCTAGTCATCGGCCTAATAATGTACAAAAAAGGCCAGTGGGGCGGTGCTGATGCCTGGATTCTTGCAGCCATCGGATATATGGTGCCAATCTATGGAGGCGAAATATTCATATTACCCTATCTGATGAACTTCATGCTTGTCAGCATTTTTTACACCATTGCCTATTCAGTAGTAATAGGGCTTCTAAACAGGTCCGTGCTAAAATACGTTGCCAAGGACTTCAGAGAAAATCTAAAATTTATAATCGGAGTACCTGCCGCCGTCCTAATCGTAATACTTGCAGCATCCACAGCTGCGCCAAGAATGATTGATTTAATCCCAAAACTAGTTCCGCTTATATTCCTGCTTTTAGTTTTCTGGCGATATGCATTCGTCATTGAAAAACGTGTATTTCGCAGAAAGGTGCTAACAAGCAAGCTGAGAAAAGGCGACGTTCTGGAAGACGGCAACTGGGTCGGCCTAACAGACCGGCAGATAAAAAAGCTGCGTAGCCAGAAACGCTACGCAGTCATAAAGGATGGAATGCGCTTTGTGCCCGTCTTCGCCATAGCCCTTGTCCTGACGCTTCTGTTTGGGAATTTATTCTTTGTCATCCTAGGTTAAGAATTAAATTTTCTTCTTGCCTGCTTTCTTGATTTCTGTGACGAATTTTTTTACTAGCTCTTCAGGGTTTTTGCTGTTCTCGGCTGCAGTTCCAACTTGAATCCAGTCCGCGCCAGCAGTGATTATCTCACTGGCTTGTTGGGCTGTCTTGATCCCGCCTGCCACAAGATAAGGCACGTCTATTGACTTTCTAACTGCTGTAACCATTTCCACTGGAACTGGTGCAAATGCAGCAGAACCAGCATCCGTAAATATTATTCTATGCCCAGAGAACTGTCCTGCCATCGCAAGGGCTGCAGCAATTTTCGGTTTTATTCTTGGGACCGCATTTGCATCGCCAACCCAGCCTACAGTGCCGCCCGGTTCGACAACAATATATCCTATGGGCAGCGGCTCTATCTTAAGTTCTTTGATAAGCGGCGCCGCCAGCATTTGTGCTTGAGAAATATAATAAGGATTTCTTGAGTTCAGAAGGGACATAAAATAAATTGCATCTGCATGAGGTGTGATTGTAGCTATGTTTCCCGGAAACAAAACAACCGGCACATCCACCTTTTCCTTTATGCCTTTTGTTACAGTGTCAAGAAGCTGCCCCTGGGCATTTATGGAGCCGCCGACAGCTATCATGTCAGCGCCTGCTTTGTGCGCAGCAACGCCTGTAGCAATTGCCTTCTCCCTGCTTGGATAGTCAACCGGGTCAATTATTACGGAAAGTATGCCGCCTGTTTCCTCTATCTTTTTCAATATGTATTTTTCCGTTTTTCCGATGTTCATAATTATCAAATCAAGCCAGACTTTTTAAAGTAATTCACAGTTTCCACAATTGCTTTTTTGGTTGTTGTCGGCTTAAAGCGTAGGACTGTTTGTACCTTGCGTATTGAAACAATTCTGTCCCGTATTATTCTGTCAATATTTGATTTTTCCATTATTGCCTTTGGTTTTTTCCCTTTCATTTTAGATGAAATTCTATGAGCAGTGGAAAATATTCTTACTGCTGTGACTGATACGCTTTTCTTTGTCATCTCTATGCCCAGTGTCCTGCAAAGCATCATATAGAATTCCCTGTAAGTGGGCGTATCGTTAGCGGCAATGTGAAAAAGCTGGTTATAGGATTTTTTATTTCCTATACATTTTGCAATCAGCAAGGCAACATCATCCACATAAGCAATATGAAAATGATTTGACCCGCTGCCAATAACCGGGAATCCTTTTTCTGCGGCTTTTATTACATCAAGCCAGACTTTGCTTGGGCCAAAAATAACAGGAGCTCTTATTATCGTGTAGCTAAGGCCGGAATTTATCACAATGTTCTCTGCGTCGCGCTTCGACTTTTCGTAGTTTGTCTTTGGGTTTCTTGGTGAGTCTTCCTTGGCAAATTTTGTCTCGCCAAGAGCAGCAGTGGAGCTCATATGTATAAGTTGTTTCACTTTGTATTTTTTACAAAGCTCTATGACGTTTCTAGTTCCACCCACGTTTACATGAAACATCTCAGGGTCGTGCTCATCGAGCGTAGCAGCAAGATGAATAACCACATCAACAGGAAATGCCTTTTCCAACTCATCCGAATTTGTTATGTCGCCGAGTACGTAAGAAATTTTTTTAGGCCCCGTTGGCATGCTTCTCGAAAAGACAGTAACTTTGTGTTTTCCGATTTTTTTCACTACCCGCTGTCCAAGAAACCCTGTCCCGCCGGTAACAAGTATCTTCATAGGAATAATGACTCAGAAACAGATTAAAACATAATTAACACGAACGTCAGTGAAATAAATTTATAACTTGAGGTTTAGCAGAGCTAAACCTAAGTCTCAGAATGAAACAAAGTTTCATTCTCGAGATAAGTTTCTTTTCCGCAAGCTACTTTTCTATAATAATTCTTTTCCAAGGTTTTCTTTTTAAGATGTTGCAAAGCAATGTTTTGCGACACACATCAAAGCTTTGCTTTGATGATGAAAGCTTAAAGAAAGGAGCTTATTCCACGACAATAGGAATCCGGTTGTACATACCGCGCATCATACTGGCTATTTCTTCCAGCTTCTTTTCGAGCCTTTCAACACGGGCGCCCAAAGGTGCAAGATCAGGAGATTCTATGTTGCGCAGTCTCTGCTGCACATCGGTTATCTGTCTAAGGTACTCCTCGCGGCTGACAATGTTCGGTAGCCTTCTGTCAATTGACTTTGCGAATTCGTTAAGCTGCTGTGTAAGCAGCTTGACGGTCATCAGTTTCATGTTGCTTTCCATGTCCTGAATGCGATTGTTGATTTTTGTAACGTCGCTACTTCCAGCCTGCCCAGCTTCTATGCCCTGCACATTTCCGAGTTCTGTCTCAACATTGCGAAGTCGTTTTTCTATAGACTGCCTTGTAACTGATTCCTCTTCTAGAGCGTGTTTGGCAAATTTCATATCACCGGCGAGGTCTTCCATATCATGAAGTCGTTTTTCTATAGACTGCCTTGTAACTGATTCCTCTTCCAAAGCACTCTTGGCGGCTTTCATTTCTTTTGCAAGACTTTCAATATCATGAATCTCCATGCTGTCGACTTTCTCCGTCTTCGACTCAAGGTCCATTATTCTCTTTTCGAAAGACTGCCTGCTGACCGATTCGTCTTCCAACGCTTCCTTTGCTTCCTTGAACTGGTCAAGTATATCATCAACGTGCCTGTCGAATTTTTTCTCAGCTCGCTTTAGATCTTCCATCTTTGACTCAATGGAAGCAAGCCGCTCCTCTGTTGCCTGTTTATTACCCATTTCCGAGCGTATAGATTCACGCGCATCCTTTAGCTGTCTCGACAGCCTTGCGATGTCTTCCATCTCAACGCCTTTCAGCTCCTCTAGAGTATTACCAATCCTTCTTATGTCGCGTGTCTCTATATTTTTCATAGCCTTGATATCATCTATCTCAATTTCCTTCAGTTCCTCAACAAGTTGGTTTATCTTTTTTACGTCACTTAGCTCCATATTCTTGAACTTGGAGAGGGACTCGCCAATATCTTTTATTTCACCGAATTCTGTGCGTTTGAAATTCGAAATAGCATTATTTATTTCCTTTACAAGTTCTTCTCTATAATTCTCTGCATCAAAATCCTTGAACTTGTTTGCAACAGCTCTGGTCTCTCTAAGACTTTTTTCAAGGTCATCAAGATGATTTTTATTCACAAGCGTCTCAT
>DATDUC010000014.1:0-5135 GCA_035290545.1 archaeon
GTATCAACTATTGCATCATCGGCGTGCCAAATGAGACACGTCTGGCCGATGGCATTGGCAGCAAATATGGACGCCCTTTGCCTGGCTCAGGCCGCCTCTATCCAGAGTCAGATGTGCCTGCGATAAGCACGACAAGATTCCGTGATATTGAAGTGCCCAAGACACTCGAAGAGAGGAAAAAGGAGCTTGACATACCAGAACAGTTGGCAGAACAGATTGTCAAGTCCAAATATTACGGCTGGTACAACGAGCTGAAGAAATACGACCCGGTTTTAGCAGCCACAATTTTCTTATCTAATTACAAGGATCTCGGTCGTCGTGGCTTCGATATTTCCAAGATAACAAAGGAAAGTCTGGACACGTTGTTGAGAAATATTTCAGAAGGGGATATACCTAAAAATGCAGTAATGCCGATACTTGAAGCACTCTGCGCTGGCACCTCCATTGATTCTGCTATATCTGTTTATTATCGTTTGCCAGATGAACAGCTGAAAGCACTTGTGCAATCAACAATAAATGAAAACCCTGGAAAAAATGACTCAGCTCTCATAGGCATCATTCTTGGCAAGGCAAACGGCAAAGCCGATGGCAAAAAAGTAGCAGATCTTGTCAAAGAACTCAGGAAATAAGCATTACGCCTTTTTATATACCAGCGCGACAAATTATAATTATGGTAGATGTTTTGAGTTTCATGCCCATGACCTTAGGTGGCATAATAGCAACCCTCGTGAATGTATTGATAATTTTCCTGGCACTTGTGATAGCAGACAAGATAATAGCCCACAATGCAGGCGTGAAGCGGCTGCTTATCATGGCCTTGATTGCATTTTTCCTTGCACCTATTTTAGGAAGTCTCATAGCAGGCTACGTGGCTATTCCCTACATCGGTCTTATTTTGCCATTGGTAGTCTGGATAATCCTGGGCGAACTGTTGATAAAAGAAGCTGACATGAAGACGAAATTGAAAGTAGTTGTGGTAGCATTTGTAATCTACACATTCCTTTCATTGTATCTGACGCCGATAATACTTTCACTACTACCGTTCTAATTCTAATAGCTAGGAAAAGGAAACCTGTCTATTCCATATTTGGGTCCTACCGTATAGGCCACATGATTGTTTATCCCGCGCTCGTTCTGTATTCCGCCCGCCTGATGAATATCGTTATGCAACATTTCATGCCTAAGCACAAATTCCCATGCATGAACGCCATTTTCATACGGAATCTTTTCAATGGGCGGCATTGCTATCTCACCTTCATCGGGTCTAGTAAAAGCAACGACGCCACCTTCAAAATAATGGGCAGGTACAGCACGAACGGTTGGCTCACGTTTGTAGTGTGCAGCGTAAAGTTGTGCCTCGCCATAATAGGGGAAATTTGTGTCTACATTTTTTGCCATTTCTCTATATGCTTTCCTTATATCATCAGACACAAACGTTACCATAACGTACAACTATGACCATGGTTAATTAAAAGATTTCTGTCAAGTATGGGATGGAAAGCGTAGCGCAAAAATGGTGTTTTTCTTTTGACTGGAAGCTACTTTTCTTTCCCAAAGAAAAGGAGTTTTATGATAGGAATATTCGGCGGATCTGGTTTTTACTCGCTGCTTGACAATGCAGAAGTTATACAGAGGGAAACACCTTTTGGCATGCCTTCTTCGCCCGTTACCGTAGGTACAATAGGTCGTCAGGAAGTCGCGTTTATCGCACGTCATGGCATCCAGCACGAGCTTCCTCCACACAAGATACCATATCGTGCCAATCTTTACGCTTTCAAAGAGCTGGGTGTCTCACGCGTAATAGCACCTTCTGCCGTCGGTTCCTTGAAGAAAGAGATAGAGCCAGGCCATTTTCTGGTGCCTGACCAGTTCATTAATTTTTCCAGCCGTGATGACACATTCTTCAATGAAATGCCTGTAACGCATGTAAGTGCTGCTGATCCATACTGCCCTGAACTTCGCAAAGTAATAATTGAAATGGCAAAATCACTTAATCTTGTTGTCCACGAAAAGGGCACTGTTGTAGTGATAAACGGCCCGCGCTTTGCAACGCGACAGGAATCAAATTTTTACAGCACACTGGGTGACGTGATAAACATGACTCAGTATCCGGAAGTCATTCTAGCAAGAGAAATGGAAATGTGCTACGCAAATATATCTTTGGTTACAGACTATGACGCAATACTAAAGGACGTTTCTATGAAACCTTTTTCTGCCCAGGATGTTGGCGAAAAGTTCAAGGAGAACAACGAGAAGCTTCGCCGTTTAATCTTCGATTGCATACCCAACATTACTGCTGCTCGCGAATGCAACTGCAAAAATGCTTTAGAGAGTGCGAGGTTTTGAAATGCCTGTATTAACTAGGTATGAAATTAGTTGCGAAGTTTTGCCTGACAAACGTGCGCCTTTTACAAGTAACATTACATATTATACAAATGCACCATTTTCTAGAAATGCAGTTCACTATAATGAAACATTTGAATGCAACGATGTTTTAGGAGAATTTTGGAGCCGTGCTAGAGTTACTAAATTTGGATGCTGGATGAACAATATTTATCGGATAAGTGCAGCTCAGCGCGAGACTGCTGATGTTACAAGCATCAAAAATGATCCGATTGCTTGGTTCGTTGAAAAAGAGGACATAACAAAAACATTCGATGTGCCCGAGAGCGCAACACAAATTATGATATACTTGAAAGATGTATATATGTGGGAGGGTGAAAGGCTTCTTGTTGTAGAAGGCAGACCACCAACGACAAGACCCAGATCACTAGTTCAGCCCTTTTATATTGATCTTCGCCCATTTGCCGAGCAGGAAAAAGACAAAAGAAGACTACAAAAGAGAACTAGATCAAAAAGAAAATAATAATTATTTGTCTACAAGCTTGATTTCCTTAATGTCAAAAGTGCCGCTTCGTTCTTTTTCATTCCAATTCGTCTCGGCGCGTACAATTTCCATTTTCCTCAGAAAGAGCGGACAGTCAAGCACTAGACTCTCGAATTCCCCACCCTCCCCAACGACATGAATTCCATGTTTCTTGTTTAATGCAACAAGATCATCTATGCACTGGTGATCTATTTTGCGTCCGAGCCATTTAGCATCCAGTGGCGGAGCCGCAACGCCAACAATTATTATTTCAAAATTGTCATGGAGCGCAGCATGCAAATATTCTACAGGATCGCGGTGCCATAATGGTGCTATTGAAAGCAAATCATGCCTCTTGCATATAGAATCTATTCTCATCTTCTGGTAACTGCTGGCCAGGGCTCCGGTGACGACGCCATCTATCTCACCCTTCAGCGAAGCTATAGCATCTTCCAAATCGTCGAGTTCCTTTTCTTTCTCACCCTGTGTTTTCTTTGCGATTAGTGGCAAACCCATCAAAGCGGCCTGCTGCTTGACAAGATGGATATTAGGATAATGAAACATGTAACTTGCTGGATTTTCTGACACCATAGAAATAGCATGAGCTATTTCATGTTCTTTGCTTGCTAAGTAAGTGGCATAGATGGAATCCTTTCCGCCACTGATTAACGTAGCGAGTCGCATAAAGAGAATTGTTGTTATAATTTAAATTCTCGAATTTTCAGTTTCCCTGCACTGTCACGATAATTTCTCTTTCCCTTGGTTTTGTGTCGAACTCAAAGAGAAGAATATTTTGCCACTCACCCATTGCCATTTTTCCTTCAGAAAGCGGTATTGTCAGTGACTGGCTTAGCATCGATGCCCGCAGATGCGATTGTGCATTGTCAGCATGCTGATACAGATGATTTTCTGGTATAAGCGTCTCGAGAAGCTTACGAAAATCTTCTATGAGCATCCTGTCGTTCTCATTTATCAACAGCGATGCTGTCGTGCCTTTTACAAAAACATTACAGAGCCCGTCTTTTACGTTGCTGTCACTTATTATTTCATCTATTTGCTTTGTGACATCATAGAAGTCGTTGGTTTTCGTTTTAATCTTGATTATGTCCCTGTAAATCATAGCAATCAACCCGTAATTGATGAATATTGCAGTTCCATCACATTTAATTGGGTATTTAAATATTTCGCCGTATATTTAAATACTGCTATTTAAACGACGGATTTTAGACACATAGGGGGTATTTTTGTGGCCGAAAAAATAAGAATCGAAAAAAAGAAAATCGAAAAAATAAAAGTTGAAAATGTTGTTGCATCTACAGATATTAAAAAAATAATTTCACTGGATAAACTTCTTAATGTCCTTGAGTCCAGCGAATACGAACCTGAACAATTTCCGGGCCTAGTGTACCGCTTGGATAATCCAAAAGTTGCTACTTTGATATTTAGATCCGGTAAGATCATTTGCGTCGGTGCACGCTCAACGGCTGCAGCCAAAGAGGCGTTGAAAAAAACCGTTAGAAACATAAAGAAAATCGGCATTCGCTTCAACGAGAACAATCTTAAAGTCAAAATAGAAAACATCGTGGTGGCCGTAAACCTTGGCCGTGACCTTAATCTGGACCAGCTGGCATTTCAATTGGAAAACAGCGAATACGAACCTGAGCAGTTTCCAGGTCTTGTCTACCGCATATACGACCCGAAAGTAGCGTTCCTGCTCTTTAGCAGTGGTCGTGTGGTTTGTGCCGGCGCCAAGAGTCTGGACAGTGTTAAGAAGGCTGTGAAAAAGCTCGAAGCCCAGCTCAAGGCACTGAAGAGCTAGACATTTTTCTTACGATGAAGTCCATCTTAACTCCGCGATAGTTATCACTATCTTCACGGAGACCAATGTAATATCTTGTGCTTGCACCACCATTGAAAATTGTAAGACGCATATCTAAATTTTCCACATCCATTGGTGAATGACCCATGATTTTTTGAAGAGCTGAGTGACTGAAATAAGAGCCGTGATTTTGACAAGAGCGGACAAATTCACTGACATATTCAACTGCTTCTGCTGGGTTTCTGGCTATTATATATGGATCATCGGCACCGACTGCATTACTGTAATCAACCCCGTCCTGAAAGTAATCTGCTGTAAAACCAGAACCAGTCAAATATGAAAACATGCCATTATAAAAAAATGCGTGAAGCTCAATTATGTTTTTGCTATGGGCAATTGCACCAAATATCATATTAAGTTCATCGGGTGTTATTTTGGCATTGGTGGTTT
>DATDUC010000015.1:0-7943 GCA_035290545.1 archaeon
TATAGTTATTGATTTGCCACAGACGAGGCATTTTCTTTTTATCTTCCGATTCACGACAGATCCCATGCTTTTATATTGAACATGAGAATTAAAAAGGAATTTAAATGGCTGCACACAAACTTATTTTATGAACAAAATTGCTGGAATTGTCGCCGCAGGTATTGTTTACGCAGTTATTTCTATGGTAGTTAATACGTTATGGGCGTTTATTGATATGCCTTACTACCTTATGCAGGAGTACTTTGTTGTGTGGAGCAAGTTGATGATGTCAACAGCAGGGCCGCCTGGCGTGGAGTTTTATGTAGCTTCATTTGTTTTTACGCTTGTAGCAGGTCTGATATTTGCAGGCGCCTACAGCCGCATCAAGGCGAGCATCCGGGATAAAGGCATAAGAAAGGGATTGCGATTCGGCTTTGGCATCTTTTTGATTTCTGTCATACCAGGTATGTTTTCCCTCTACCTTTTGATAAACCTTCCAGCAGGACTTATTGTCAGCTGGACTGTTTCAGGACTTGTTACAAGTTTACTAGGCGGAATTGTCATAGAAAGATTGGTCAGGTAGGCGCTTTTTACGTTTTCTTTCTAAATATATTTCATGTCTTTAATAGAAGAATGGAAAAAACAGGAGAAAAGACGGTTTAGTGGTTGGAATTTCTCCGGCTTCAAGAAAAATATGATAAAGGAGAAACTGCCGTGGAACTATAGCACAATGGCAAAGAAGCTTGTCAACAAATCTAAGTCATTGCTGGATATGGGAACTGGCGGTGGTGAACTATTTTCTACGCTAGGTACTTTTCCAAAACATACGGTTGCTACAGAAGGCTATAGACCAAATCTAATTTTGGCAAAAAAGAGACTCGGAGCGTTGGGCATTAGGGTTGTAGACTTCTCGAATGCAAGAGTCAGAAAAATGCCTTTTAGTGACGAAGAATTTGACCTAGTTCTCAATAGACATGATGCTTTTGACATCAAAGAAGTTTTTCGAATACTTTCTCCTGGAGGCGTTTTTTTCACACAACAAGTAGGCAGAGACAATTTGAAGGATCTTACTAAAAAATTCAATACAGTTTCAAAATACAGGAACATGACTTTTTCCTCTGTAAAGAAAGATTTGAAAAGAAAAGGATTTACTATAAAAGATGCCAGGGAATGGAAAGGCAAGACAGAATTCAAGGACGTTAAAACTATAATCTATTTTCTCAAAGCGGTACCTTGGATAGTTCCTGGATTTAGCGTTCACAAAAACTTGCGTCATCTGAAAAAACTCCAAAATATGCTCGACGACGAAAAAAGGTTAATTTTTACTCAACATAGATATCTGATAATTGCTCAAAAAAGTTAAATTAGGGCAACACAAAATACTTAATTGCCGCTTTAACCACGGTTTTTAATTCCTTGATTTGTAATAATCTATCATGCTAGTTGCAGTAATCTATGCTATAATAGCTGGCCTTTCCGATCTATTGGGCGGTTGGCTTGCCTACAAGACAAGGATAATCAATCTCATGCCACGTTACATTATAGGATTCGCTGCCGGAATTCTGATAACCGTCACCTTTGTCGATGTAATGCCTCAGCTTTCAATGAATCTTCACGCTTATTATATTCTTCTGGGATTTCTCGTCTTCTATCTGATAGAAAAGGTATTCATGCTTCATGCCTGCGGTGAGGGCGAATGCAAGGTCCATAAAATTGGCGGCATAACCGTGTTTGGCATGGCACTGGACAATGTTGTTGACGGCATAGGCATAGCTGTTGGCTATCTGGTCAATCCTGCTCTGGGTCTTGTAATAACCGTGGGTGTTGTAGTACACGAAATACCACAGGGAATTGCTTCTGTTGCCATAATGAAACATGCAAAGTACAGCGTAAAGAAGACGTTCGGTGTTCTCGGGCTCGCTGGACTTCTCTATCCAGTAGGCGCAGCTTTGTCAGTGTTCATACCACAGGAACTTTACCTTATGGTCCTTGCTTTTGTTGCCGGCGACTTCCTTTACATAGGTGCTTCGGACTTGTTGCCAGAGGCGCACAAACGCTTCAATGCAAAGGTCATACTCAGCGTCCTTGCCGGAGTAGCATTCGTACTGCTTCTGATGTCGGCGTTTCCGGCTATTTAATTGACTTTTAAGTTTTTCGTTTTTAGTAGCTGTATGCTGCCAGATTTATTATATCACGGAACTACGAGAAGTTATCATGATAAACGAATAAGAGAATCCGGATTATACAGACACATTGCTAAACCAGTTGATTTGACACCTGGTGAATCGAGTGCCATGGGTTATGCTGTCCAAAGATCTAAGTATTACAAAAACGAGCCAATTTTGCTTGTTGTTAAAACACATTTAGTTGATTCAAATTTGAGGGAAGAAGTAGATGGTATAAGATGTGATTTTTTGGATCCAGGCTGGTATAAGATATTTGATGTCAATATTGGAATACCTGTAGAAAAATTCTTGAAGGATTTATTCAGAATGCAACGGCTCGCTCGTAGATTATAGATTTGCTTTAAAAAGCACCGGTGTAATTAGTTTTTCACATAGCTCCCGTAGTCTAGGCACCTTTCCACGAAAGCTGCATCAAAGCGGCAGGATGGTGGGAAATCCCGGTCAAGGATAGCGGCCTCTCACAGCCCTTTTTAGAAAAAAGCGCTGGCGGAAAAACAACGCGGAAAGGACTAGGGAACGCCGCGGACTCGGGTTCAAATCCCGACGGGAGCACTTAACGCTTTTCTTTGAAAAAGAAAAGCCCTACTGCAAAAGAAATATATTATCTAAATAGCTACCAATCAACTCGAGGAAACCAGAGGTTTCCTAAGTTCCTGAAAAGCTTTGCTTTTCGAGGAAAGAAATATATTATTTTTACGAGGGATTCTTCATGAACCAGCGCGAAGTTTGGGAAAATATAGCACCAGAGTTTGACAAGTACAGAACACATCCAACGAAAGATTCTGTTAGTTTTTTGGAAAACAAAAAAGGTATGATTCTTGACTTGGCGTGCGGTAGCGGAAGAAACTTCATAAAAACCGACGGCACTATCGTAGGCATTGACTTTTCCTTAAGCATGGTAAGAATGGCTGCTAAAAAGTCAAAAAAGAAAAACCTTGAATTACTCCTTGCGTGCGGCGATGCATTACACCTTCCTTTTCTAGACAGCTCTTTTGACAACATTCACTTTTCCAGTTCATTTCACTGCATAAAATGGAACCACCGGAATAAGATTCTTGAAGAGATAGGACGCGTGGCAAAGGAAGGTGCACTAGTCTTTATTTCTGTCTGGAATCGTGACCAGCCGCGTTTTGCCGGAGCTAAGAAAGAGTCTTTTATCCCATGGAAATCAAAGAGCAAGGTTTACAAAAGATACTATTATCTATACGATAAGGATGAGTTGCAGAGCCTTCTCAATAAATACTTCTCTAATGTTAGAGTCTTCTATAGCAGCGACAAGGCTTTTAAAAAGTATCCAAAAAATATTATTGCTATTGCGAGGGTAGCCAAGCATGGTCAAAGGCGCAAGATTAGTCAAGGCGAAGCTTAGGACTGATGCGATGCTCAGAAATCGGCATTAAGAAACCTTGTCGGTTAGTCCGTTCGGCGGTTCAAATCCGCCCTCTCGCATTAAGCCCCTTTCTTAAAAAGAAAGTGGCTTGCGGTCAAAGAAAATATTATAAATTTGGCACCGGCGGAAAAGTAATATGTTTCTTTTTCGCTAAGGTTTTTCTTTTCCAAAGAAAAAGGTTATAATGAAGACGTTTTACGCGGCTGTTACGGACTTGTTCTTTATAGCGAGGATAACCGAGTCTGCCAAATTTGTTGAGGCAAAGGTCGTTTTCAATGGCAATTTTGAGGAACTTGTTAACAGAATAGATTATCAGATGCCTGATGGCTTGCTTGTTGACCTTAACGGATTTCTTACGGCTGACCAGCTGCAGGAAATAAAATCAAAATATAATATCAGAATTATTGGCTATTTGTTACACGCCCAGCCGGAAATGAAAAAGATTGCAGAAGAAATCTGCGATGAAGTCTTGTCACAGGCAGAATTCACGAAGAATCTGGCGCAGCTGCTCAGCTGATCCCCTGTTTTAATAGTTATTTGATATATTTCAAGAAGATTTATATGACAAATACAGATGGTAACCGGCCGCTTTTTGTGTACGTTTCTGATAGTGTTAGATCCAGCGAACTCCCGAGTCTTCACTTTGATTCTTATGCTGCTGATAATGATAATTTTGGGGGCGGTGGCACATTTTTATGCGTAGCTCCATCAATCTTAGAAGCGGTTAGACTTCATAATTGTAAAATTATATACGAAATTCCAGAGCACCGGAGAAAATTTAAAAGAGGACATGGTTATAGAGTTCCAACACGTGCAGAAATAGCACTTATCGAAGTTTTGATGATCATGGGTATGCCCGAATCTTCTGAGTATGAAAAATTAAGAAAAGAAATATATCCACGTGAAATTCCAACAGCTGCTATTTTTGATTAAATTAGCAACAAAAAACTTAACTTAATCCCCGATTTCATGACACTCGCGGCAGCGCGCTTCATAACTGTCAAAGCCGCCCACTAATATTGTCGGGTCGGATCGCTTTGCTGGTAAACCATTTATCAAACGCTGAGTCATCACAGCTTCACGATTCTTGCACTTCATACATATTGCCTTTAGTTTGTCAACATAATCGGCACGGGTAAGGAGCTCGCCCATGGGTCCGAATGTCTCACCGCGGAAGTTCGTATCCAGACCGGCGACAAGCACACGCTTGCCTTGAGATACCCATTTTTCTATCATAGGTACTGTTTCCATGCCATAAAAATTGCCCTCGTCAAAGGCTATAACTTCAGGATTTTCCTTCTCTACTATATCTTCTATGAATTTTATTGCTAGGAGGTCGGTGCCAGTTATAACCGCTTCGAGCTTGCGCTGGTCGTGAGAAACCACATGTGACGCGTCATAACGGTTATCCAGAGCAGGCTTGAATATGATGAATTTTTTCCCGCTTATTTGGACACGCTTTATTCTTCTTATTAATTCCTCGCTTTTTCCGGAGAACATGGGTCCGCAGATAACTTCAAGAGAGCCTTTATGAAAGTCGTTCACTATTTCGCCTCGCTTCTCTTATGGCATCTTCCATCCATCTGGGAGGTTCGTATACAGGTCCCACACTTCCGCCCAATGCTATGTGCTCAGGTGTCCCATACTCTGGACACTTGTCATAGTGTCCAGGTTTATCCCAAAAAAATTTTCCTTCAGAATCAGTGCCAGCCATACTTTTCTGTATGATGTTAAAGTATTAAAATCGCATCGGGTGTTACAAATATTAATGACCGTGGGCAAGTCTATTCATGCGAACAATGGTTGCAGCTGTGATATTTGACAGCAGAGGAAGGTTTCTTATTTTGAAGAGAAAGCTTCATTGGCATGGCTGGGAATTTGTCAAGGGGCGTGCTGAAAAAGAGACCGCCAGGCAGGCTGTGCTACGGGAGATAAGGGAAGAGACCGGAATAAGAAACGACATGTTTATTACAAAACTGCCACCGGAAATATTCTACCGCCATGAAAATATACACGGCCACACGAGCTCTGTTCAGAAGGCTTTTCTTTTGGAATATCTGGGAGGAAAAATAAGACTTTCTTTTGAACACTCGGCGTACAAATGGGTTGACAAGAAGACAGCAGAACGACTGCTTACGCACAGGAGTCACAAAATATTTCTTAAGTATGCCTACAAAATAGTCAAGAAACGCAAAAAAATACTGATAGAAACTCTTTCCAAAAAACATGTAAGGCACGTCAGCTTTAATGGTAAAATGATAAGCCTTACTTACGATGGCAAAAGACTTCGCTACAAAACTGTGAGGAGAAAGGTAAGAGATGTTGGTACGTGGTCAAGGGATAATCCGGTTGTCTATTACGATAAGAATCTCGACAACCCCGGCGTTCTGCCAATACTTATTCACGAAGCTGTTGAGAAGCATGTTGCACAAACATACGGACTGGATGTTGACACAGAGGCGCATAAGGTTGCCCAGGCTGTTGAAAAGGAATTTATTGCTGATAGAAAGTGGATAGCATTGCAGAAAGTCATCACAAAAGCGTGGGTCAAAACCAATAAGAGAAAAGTCGGAAAGACGAAATTCTATTAATTGACTCCTCTAAAATCATCACTTGGTGGTTTTTCTTCTCCGAATAATTTTGAAACAGAACCACCCTGCTTCTGGATTTCGAAAAGCACATCGGCTGTAAATTTATCCAGGTAAACCTGATCCAGAATGTCACGATTTCTTTCCAGGTACTCTTCGGATCTTGGTATTGAACTGGTTACAACAATTCTCATGCCTGCGCTGCGTATTTTATCTTCTGCAGGAACACCGTTTTTATCCACACTTAATAATCCATGCACCCCGCATCCATAAACCTCTGTTGCACCCACATCTCTTAGTGCGTTTGCCGCATTAACCATTGTCCCGGCCGTATCTATCATGTCGTCTGCCTGTATTGCTGTTTTACCATTTACATATTGCGCACCCAGAATGTTCATTACTTCTGACTTTCCTTCAACCCGCCTCTTGTCTATTACTGCAAGATCCCCACCAAACCTTTTTGCGAGCCTTCTTGCCCTTGTCGTGGCACCAGCATCGGGCGAAACAATACAAATCTTTTCCCTTAGAGTCTGGTTGCACTCTTCAATTTCATCCGGTGTCATCTTATCACACTTGTAATTCATGTCACCTAATACAAATTTTCTTATCAAATACTCATGCATCAAAGGCTCTGAGAATAAATTGTCAATCTGGTAATCCGCGAACCCCTGCGCCTGACCTGCATGCATGTCGTATGTCACAAGCCTTACTTTTATTTTGGAATCCGGATCATCCAAAAGTTTTAGTGCCCATTTTGCTGAAATAGGAACACGTGGCCTGTCAAGCCTGTCCTGACGTCCATAGGGAAACCACGGAATTACATAAACTATCTGTTCTGGTGACGCATTTCTTAGGGCTTCACCTATCAGGCCAACTTTGACAAGTCCTACATTAGAGTCGACTTCTCCGTTGTAGCCTAGGCAGTGATGAAAAAGATAAACTCTCTTGTTTCTTACCGTATTCCCAATTACAGGGTATATTTCCTTGCCGCCCGGAAAGTAGGATCCATATACATGACCTATGGGAGGCAGTTCTATCCCAGCCGGCTCTAATCTTTCCTGCAGTTTTTGATATGTTCTTGTAGCAAACCCCAAGGATTCGTTTGTTGCAAGAAACATCATGTTTTCGAATTCACCAGAGAATGTGCTTGCGACCATATAAATAGAAATTTCGCGAGTCTTTTTAAATTTATATTAAAGCCAGTCATATGTATATTGTAATTGCTGAGTGATTCAAATGAAATACAAAGACAAAAGACACGAAACAAACAGACGCCAAAGGCGTCATTCGTTTTCGTCATACGTCATACCCTTCAGCAAAATCCGGCGGAAGGACGTGGCGCTCGTTGGCGGCAAGACTTCTTCACTTGGTGAACTCTTTTCCATGGGTCTGCCGGTGCCCAATGGATTTGCCATAACTGCTGACGCCTACAGGTATTTCATAAGGTACAACAAACTGGATGCGGAGATAAGAAGAATAATCAAGGGCACGGACATAAAGAAAATCAAACAGCTCAAAAAAGCTGGTCGTGATATTCGTAACTTAATCAAGACCGCCACTTTTCCTTCTGATTTAGAGAAACAGATACTTTCGTCTTACCACACTCTCGGCAGCAGATTTGTTGCCGTCAGGAGCAGCGCAACGGCTGAGGATTTGCCGGACGCTTCTTTTGCAGGCGAGCAGGAAAGCTACCTCAATGTTGATGAAAAGAATTTACTGAAACGCATCAGGGACTGTTTTGCTTCGCTGTTCACAGACCGTGCCATTTCCTACAGGGAGGACAAAAAGTTTGATCATTTC
>DATDUC010000016.1:0-2535 GCA_035290545.1 archaeon
AATAAAGGACTTCGCTGTTCGCATTCATAAAGATTTCGTGACAAACTTCAGATTTGCACGCATAACAAGAGGCGGAAGGATAATACAGGCAGGCCTCAGCTATCCTCTCAAGGATGGCGACATGGTAGAACTGCACATGAATTGATAAATATGGCTGGAGGAAGCTGGTTCAGATATATTGTGGGAATACTGCTTTCCTTAGACGTACTCAGGACTGCACTCATGGGCAGCCAGCTGCAGCAGACAACAATAGTACTGGCTGTTGTTTTCCTGATACTTGCGGCGCTCTATGTTGTAAAGCGAATTTGAAATAATCGTATAAATATCTTCGGGCTTTAGCCCGAAGTATTTTCGCATGAAAGTAGAGTAATGAACGGTCTAAAGACCGTAGTATTAAACTACTTTCATAACGATAAATACCGGCGGTGCAATTAATTTTATGGCATTTGAATTTCTTTCAAATCTGGACACCACAACGTTGTTCCTGTTGCTTATAATCTTCATACTTTTTGTTGTATCAATGAAAAAAGCATTTTCCATAATTCTCAATGCGGTATGGATAGTAATTGCAGCCATATTGTTTCCTGTTGTCATGAATCGTTTCCTTGGATTTGACATACCAATTGATCGCGATTCCATGTTCTCATTTATACTGCTTGGCCTCAGCGTCTATTTTGTCTATCTGATCGGCAAATCAATCTATAAAGTCCTGGGGATGGCGGAAAAAGCTGCCAAGAAGGTTCCTGTCCCGCATGGTGAAAAGAAGGTCAAGGAAAAGGAGGAGAAAGAGGAAAGGCCAGATAAAAATGATAAAAAAAGAGAAAAGGAACTGGAAGAGCGGGAAAAGGACTTGCAGAAGAAAGAGCAACAGATAAGGTTCGCTTCGGCAATCCAGAAAAAAAGAAGACCAGGAAGCTGGGAGAAGGATTATCTTGAATTAGAAGCTCCCAAGGAAAAACCGAAAAGCAGTCACATAACGCCGCTGCCTATCATCAACAAGAAGAAAAAGAAACGCGAGGAAGATTAATTTAAATAATCACATTTTATCTTTTATGTATGTCTTATCTTGTTTCAATGAGCAAGGATGTTTTAGCTAGTCATCCGGAATTTACAAGACTTACACAATTAGGCGAAGCAGTGTTATATGAGAATCGTCACAAGAGGAATTTTTCATTCTACATAGGAGAAAGTGATAATCACTATTATTTTCGTGTCGCCATCGGTGAACTAGAAGAAGTTGTGGAAGAACTTTTGTGCAGCTCTATCAATCCAGCCAGATTTGGTCAGGTAGCGGTTCAGCATAGATTAGAGCAAAATTTGCCTGAAAATCTGAGAGAAGCGTACAAAAAATTTTTTGCCGAACACGGTTTTTTCTAACCTATATTTATTCCGGCGTTCGGTATTGCTATCTTGCTGGCGCTGCCGGAAAGCGTAAACACTACACTGTTCTTGTAAAATTCAAATCTGCCTGATGGCGAAGTTATTGTTATATCTCCGGAAAACTGGGTCGTGGCACCTCTTGCGGTTAGTGTCCCTGTTGTGCCTTTTACTGTTATATCTTTTGCTGTAAGGTAGTCAGCGGACATGCTCGTAAATGTTGAGTTCGATGATATTGTTTCCTGAACAGCCACGGTTATTTCCGGGAGCTCTATCTTTCCTATTTTGCCGTTGAGAATCAGTTCATTGCCTTTTATTGAGCCTGAGCCGGTAAAATTATAAATTGACATGCTTTTCGTGCTAAAGGTGCCACTCTTGAGGGTCGCTGTTGTGGCTCCGATGACGGTAATGTTGGTTGGGTTTTTGGCCGAAAACTCTATGTTTGGGTACTTGTCGGCGTTGAATGTAAACTCAATGCCTGACTGAGAGGAGCCAGTCAAAGAGGACAGTTTTCCACTTACGCCATCAAAAAATCCGGAAACCATAGGATTGGTTCCGACATAGCCTGCTGCAAGGGCCATAACTATTATTACGGTCACAACTATTTTCCAGTCAAACATGATTCTAAATTAGATGTCGTTGCTTATAAAAGTGAGTAAGATGGAAAGACTGGTTCTGTTGCACTACATTCGAAAAAATACTGAAGCATGATTAGTAAAAGTTTACGAATTGTTTTGTCGTGGGTGTATCAAGCTATATAAATGTTACGTTGTATTGTTTTTAGTAAAGCTAATTTGGATGTGTTAATTATGTTGTTTCAAACCGATATTGCTGGTACTGTAGTTTGGTTTGTGCTGTTCTTTGCACTCATATTTTTATATCCAAGAATTATGCTGTCCCAGCTCATATACAAAATAGAACAGTCAGCTGTGCGGATAGAAAACATGTCACAGGATGCTATGAAAATCACCGCGAGAAAGGTGGACAAGAACGTCTCCAAGGAACTCAAGAACAAGATAGAGCAGTTCAGCGATTTCTTTGTTATTGAGCCTTCCAACATCGATCCCTACGGACTTGTCAAAAAAATAGACCATACTATAAGAGGGATGGAAAGTCGATTTGACGAGTTTGTCGAGGAAGTAGCTGGAGACAAAAGCT
>DATDUC010000017.1:0-3254 GCA_035290545.1 archaeon
GTTCGGCTCAAAAACATAGACTCTTGTGGTCTTCGTCGCCTTGTTTCCCGGCGCGCTCACTTCCACGACCCTTTGGCCAACGTAATCCTGTTGTTGTGTATCTGACAATGCCAGCGTGAACGTCTTCGTCCTGCCCGGCTCTATGTTGCCTGGCGTGTTGGTCACCGCAATGGGCGCGCCGTCCACAAACACCTTCACGTCTTCCAGCTTTATCGCCTGCGTGCCGATGTTCTTCACGGTTATCTGCCCGTTTTCCACCGCCACTATTTCAACGGTCTGTAGGAGCTTGTTCGTTTGCGTGTCTGCCGCCTCCTGCGCCTGGGTGCCTGACGCTGTCGTAATGTTCTGGAAGAATATGAAGGAGAATGCAAGTATGGAAATCGTTATGAATAATAGCAACACTATGGATACTACCGGCGTTATGCCTTTCATACATAAATTATACTTACTTAGTATATAAAACTTGGTGATTAGTGGGCTTTGCACCTAAAGTCCAAAATCGGTCAACCGGTTGTATTCTATATGACCAAAAATCACAATATCTTGTGTTCATTGGTTACTTTTCGTGCAAAGCCTGATTAGTGAGCTGTAAAGTTAACGGCACCTATTTAAGTGGTAAAGCCAAATCGGGCACCGACACATTTAAGAACTTAGGGTTCCTAATTTATTTTATGAAGATTATGAAAGCCTTTGACAAGAAGGTTGGAGAAGCCGAATATCACAAGTACCGAATCAATCTGCCAAAAAAGATAGTTGAAGAATCAAATTTACTTGGAAAGGAAGTAAAAGTCAAGCTGGAGAAAGGCAAAATAATCATTGAAAAAGAGTAACATTTCTAGCCTAGATTACGTGTTTTTCTGTTAAAATCAACTTCAATAGTCCAGACTATTTCATCTATCTATTCGGGCACCGAAAGATATATAAACTTCGGGTGCCGAATATATTGTATGAGTAAAGAAGTCAGATGCAAACATTGCAAGAGCACGAACAATTACAAGAAAGGTTACCGCAAGACTTTGCATCGTGGTAAGATACAGAAATACTATTGCAAAGACTGCAAGAAGTTCTTTATTCATGATGATGGCTTTTACAGGATGCGAAACAAACCGGAAATAATAACAATGTCTATTGATATGTATGTTTCCAACTTATCGAGCAGGAAAATGAGAGACCAATTAAAGCGACACTTCAATCATAAAATAAGCCATGTTTCTGTTTTGGACTGGGTTAGAAGGTACACACTAAGAGTTCACAGATTCATAGAAAAGCAGGGCTACAATTTGGGATCAAGTTTCTATGCCGATGAAACAATGATAGATTGTGAAGGAAGAAAAGACAGATTTTGGTGTTGCCTTGATTGGGATACTCGTCTAATTACTGGGGTGCATTATAGCTTGTCTGCTAATCCTGCTGAAGCTCGAAAATTCCTAGAGAAAGCTATAGTCAAAGGAAAGCCAAAATATATACAAACTGATGCAGGCATGTTTTATCCCAAGGCATTTAGGAAAATGTTCTATTCAAACAAAATTGGTGGTTTAATGGTGGAACATAGAATACAAAATTACCAAACAACTAGGATTCACAATTACCGAATTGAAACTGTCTTTATGAAAATAAAAGATAGGGTTCTCGACTTTAGAGGGTTAAAGGCGTTATGGTCTGCACCAATCTTGATGAATGCTATAGTTATCCAACATAACTTCGTAGAAGCTCACACAACAATAAATGAAGCCCCATGCGAAAAGGCAGGAGTTAATCTAGGATTAGGAGAAAACAGATGGTTGGATTTGATAAGGTTAAGCAGTAAACATGCCCTATCTTAAAACAAATAACCTACTCCAAAGAACATAGTCTTCACTTCGCGGGAATATTGTTATCCAAAAGTCAAAACTTTATCCGATTCTTCTACTATTTTCACCATGTCTTCCATTGCAGAAACATGACACATACCAATCTCTTTTTCCCTCATTTTCAAGCAAGTTCCACAAGCAAGAATAACGCCTTTATTCTTCAGAAACTTCTTAATAGAGCCATCAAGAAGAGGAAACCTACCATCTTTCACATTTTCAATCTCAACACCTTTACCCAATAGAAATACTTTTACAGAATGGTTATTTTTGAGTGCTTCATTACCGAACCTGAAGCAGTTCCAGCAGGTTTCTGCGTCATTCGTGTTTAATATTACGCCTATTTTCATATTCATCTTGCCTTATCAACAATTTCTTTAACATCTTTCTCGACTTCTTCAACTTCCTTTTTGCTTACTTCAGGAAAGAATTGAGAAATCATTGTGGGCTTCATGCCCACTATCTTTACTTTTCCATTCTCTTCTAGAACATTGATCTTGCACGGCATACAAAGCGAAATTAACCTATTTTTATTCAAAAATTGATTAGCATATTTACCTGAACAAATCTCAATAATTTTTAATGGCTTTTGCTCAAAGCCTTTTGCAGCTAGTCTTTCCTTCACATCATAAATCTGAAACAAAGCCCAGCCTTTTTGCTCTACCGCTTTCAATACTGAAACAACGGCTTCATCAAAGTTTTTTTCCGTCTCGACTATGTATACAAAATCATCAGTTTTCATTGTCATCACTTCAGTTCTTTTTTCATTTCCTCATACTGCTTTTTGGATATTTCCCCAGAAGCGTATCTTTTTTTAAGTATGTTTGATGGATCTTCCTCTTTCTTGCCTGACTGGCCTGCATTGATAAGAGTAACAACCAGCCATATTAACACTCCCCAAAAAAGCAACATAAAGAGGAATCCGAATCCCATTCCAAAGCCCATAGTGCCATAGCCTCCCATTCCAAAACTGCCGAACAGAAAAAGCAATACTACAGCTGCAAGAACCCAGACCCAAACGTTTTTGTTTTCTTCCATAAGTATCACTCCCCCAACTCCTTTTTCATGTCTTCAAACTCTTTTTTTGTTATTTCTCCTTTAGCAAATCTCTTTCTCAAAATATTGAGAGGTGTCTCAGAGACAGTATTTTTTATTCCAAATCTATGAATAATCCAAACTATTAAAAAAATGACTGCTGCAAAAAGCAATATCCAGAAAATGTTCCAATAGCCATAATTGCTGTAATCGTAACTCGCCGGGTAACTGCCCATCATATTCATCATGCCCCCAGAACCCATCATGCCATAGCCTATATAGACATTCTCATTACAGTAGAGCCGTTTTGCCATGTTGATATGCACTTGTTTTAAAGATTCAGATCCTTCTCCACCCATCATGTTGTCCATG
>DATDUC010000018.1:0-3786 GCA_035290545.1 archaeon
AGGTCTTGATCCGTTTGAATTTTTCTTCGATGCCATGAACAGCCGCGAGAACCTCATGGACAAATCACTACACACGCGTCACTCTGGATACATGGAACGACGTCTGGTAAATGCGTTGCAGGATCTTAGAGTAGAATATGACGGAACTGTTCGTGACTCAAAGAATCATATTATTCAATTCCTCGCAGGCGAGGATGGAGTTGACCCTTCCAAATCAGACGGCGGAGAAGTCAATATCGAGAGGGTACTGGAGTAGATAAGATGACAGAAACAAGAAGAGGGAATGGAGCACTTCACATTGTACCTGAAGGAATACTTGACACAAGAGAATTACTACCAAATGTTAGAAGAAATGTTTGGGGTGTTTATTCCATAATATCTGCTAGTAGCAAACCAATGTGTATAGATGAAGTCCAGACTGTAATTCGCCGTAGGCATTCTTATCTCTCGGAAGACATCGACGCTGCTTTAGAATATTTATTACAAAAAAGCTTTTTAGTAAGAACAGCAAGAAACGGAATAACTGCATATGATACAAGATGTCATCAAGAGGCAAATTTAGTAGCATAGGTGATAATCATGGATGAAACAACAGCATTGCCGAAAAAAATCATGGAGAATTTTGAAGCGTACTGCAAAAAGCATGGACTGAGCGGCAAACAACGCGAGGAAAAACTGGAGCAGCTCAAGAAGGCTTTTGAAAAATACAAGTATGAGCCAGGCGAAGCCATAGGTGTAATCGCAGCACAAAGCATTTCCGAACCTGCCACGCAAATGACGATGCGTTCCTATACGATGGCCTCCCAATCTGACAGACTAAGCAAGGTTACGCACGGCCTTCCAAGACTGATAGAAATATTTGACGCGCGTAAAGCTTTCGAAAAGAATATGATAATTTATCTTACAAAGGAATACAACACAAAGGACAAGGCAAAAGAAATAGCCAGCAAAATAAAAGCGTTGAATATGAGCGACATAGTAGTTTACGATTCCATAGACCTGGTCAACCTGCAAATCGAGTTGGAGCTGGAGAAGGAAAGCTACAAGGATCTGGTGAAGGAACTCCTGAAAAAACACATAAAGGACTGTGATGTCTCGACCAGAGGGAAAAATATTTACATAAAACCAAAAAAAGACAATGTGAAGAATCTCAGGAAGATAAAAAACAAGGTGATGAAAATTCATACTCATGGTGTAAAGGGTGTGGATAATGTTGTTGTCATAAAGGAAGAAGACGACTGGATAATACAAACCACCGGAACAAACCTCAAAAAAATACTGAAGTTCGAGGGTGTTGACATTGCACGAACAAAGACAAATGATATTCATCAAGTTTATGATGTACTTGGCGTTGAAGCCGCACGCAACATGATTCTGAACGAATCAAAGGAAACACTGGATGAACAGGGCCTTGATGTAGATGTAAGGCATCTGATGCTTCTAGCGGATATGATGACCTTTGACGGAACAATAAAAGACATAGGCCGTTACGGCGTTGCTGGCAAAAAGGCCAGTGTACTTGCTCGCGCTAACTTCGAGGAAACAAAGAAACACCTGATAAATGCCTCGTTCTACGGCGAAAAGGACAAGCTGGAAGGAATAATTGAAAATATCCTTGTTGGTCAGATAGCTCCGGTCGGCACAGGAATGGTTGAACTAGCTGTAGACATGGAAAAAATGGGCAAAATACGTAAAAAGGAGTAATTAATTATGGTAAAAGATGACAAAATGATAATAGGCGTCAAGCAGATAATCGCTGAAATAAAGAACGGTAAGGTAAAGAAAGTCTTTGTTGCGAAGAACTGTCCCAAAGCGCTTACAGAAAAGCTGATTAATGTAAAGGTGGAAACATTTGACGGCGACCAAACACAACTTGGCACAAAACTAGGAAAACCTTTCCCTGTCGCCATGGTTGGTTTCAAGGACATATACGCTGAGCTAAAATAAGAGGATAATATGAAAGTAACGCTTGACCAGAACGCAATCCAGTCAATGAATATATTCCAGACACTTACCGGTGCTTCGGTAGTGGACTCCATAAGTGAAGATGATGAGATATATTTTGTTATCGCCCAGGGCCAGTACGGCTCAACGGTCGGCAAGAACGGGTCAAAAATAAAGAATGCCGAGCGTGTATTCAAAAAAAGCATAAAAGTTTTTGAATATGCGGAAACCCTGGAAGATTTTGTAAAAAATATTATTCCTGGACTTCAGGAATTCTCGCTGAAGGATAATGTCATATCAGTAAAAATCAAGCCCTCAGAAAGGGCTCGGGTAATAGGCAAAAACGGCAGAAATATCAAAGTAATAAACAAGTTTCTGCAGCGTTTATTTGATATAGAGGCACTAAAAATCAAGTGATTGAGCCTTTTTCTTTGAGAAAGAAAAACTCTCAATGGAAAAAGAAATAAATTACAGATATGAATTCACCGCAAGCATGAAACCAAAAAAGTTGGTTTTTAAACTTTACATCATACTTAGGGAAAGGTAATAATTGAAGACAAGGTTTGTAAACACCTCAGTTCTTTTGGGGTTGATACAGACCTTTTCTTTCAAGAAAAGGGATGTATATGGCAGGCGAATTTGCAGCACGAAAACTGAAAAGAGACAGAAAGAAGTACAAGTGGAAGCAGATTAAATATAGAAATAGGATTCTCAAGCTGAAGAAAAGAAAAGATCCTTTGGAAGGCGCTCCACAAGCCAAGGGCATAGTTCTTGAGAAGCGAATAGTGGAACAGAAGCAGCCTCACTCAGGATTGATTAAATGTGTAAGGGTCAGGTTAATTAAAAACGGCAAGCAGATAACTGCACACGTACCAAGAACAGGCGCAATAAATCATGTTTCCGAGCATGATCAGGTTGTTGTTGAGGGTATTGGAGGCAGTCAGGGTGGTGCAGTCGGAAGTATGTCTGGAGTCAAGTATGCAGTTGTCAAGGTAAATGATATTTCTCTTGAAATGATAAGAATAGGCAAAAAACAGAAATCGTTGAAGTGATGTTATGAGACAAGCTAATAATGAAATGGATCAAGATGACAGACCACATGGAAGAGGTCGTATGGGTGATAGAAGAGATGACAGAAGGCCATATCAAAGGCCGGAAAGAAAACCGCGAAAAATAATCAAGCCCGTCAAGAAAAGAGAGAAAACAGTTTTTGATGTCAAACTTTTTAACCGGTGGGATTCCAATGTTGCCGTAAATGATCCCAGTCTTAAGGGCTACATAAATCTCGATCCAAAAATGCTGCCGCGCTCTGCAGGCACCCAACGCGGACGTTTCCACAAGTCAAGGATGCATATTGTTGAAAGACTCGCACTAAAAATGCTTGTTTCAGGCCATGTTGGCAAAAAACACCGGCTCACGTCGGGCAAATTCTCCGGTAATTATACAAACGTGATTGGCGTAGTTGAGCAGGCACTTGAAATGATAGAAAAGAAGGAAAACAAAAACCCAATAGAAGTTCTCGTCAGGGCAATAGAAAACGCGGCCCTGCGCGAAGAAGTTATTTCTTTCCAGATGGGAAGCATAATGGCGCGTGAGTCAGTCATAACAGCGCCACAGAGGCGCGTCGACAAGACGCTACGTGCAATTGCCCAAAGCACCTACAGACGCGCGTTCAACAAAAAGAAAGGCCTGGCTGAGGCGCTAGCGGATGAGCTATTGGCTGCATACAAGAACAGCGCAGACAGCTTTGCCATAAAGGAAAAAGAACGCGTAGAGCGCGAAGCAACGGGCGCGAGGTAATTGCGCTAGACTACACAAAACATTTTTCTGAATTAAAGAATT
>DATDUC010000019.1:0-4659 GCA_035290545.1 archaeon
TCAACAATACCTCTTATTACTAATTTAGTCAAACTCCAGTCTTTGGTCATGACTTCTGGTATTACTACAGATTCGCTTTTATTGATTCCGTGTTTAATTTGTATTTCATTTATCAAAAAATTAACTATATTCTTAGAATTAATAACAATTCTAATGCCTCTCCCTCTTAATTTTATTTTGACTTCTTTTTTCCAAGCTATATTTATCAATCTTCTTAGATATTCATAATATTCTTTATCTGTGATAGGATTTCCAGTAAATCCTATGATATATTTGTTTTTGTTAGTGTAAATATATCCGTCTCCAATTAAAACGCCAACGAACTCTGCAATATCTTCATTTATTTTAAGAAGAGGTGTATTTTGAGTAATCATAAACAATACTTCGATCTTGTATACATATATATATATTTCTGTTTTGTAAGATAGTAACAATGAAGAAACAAACTGGAGTGATTGTTGCAATAACTATCTTAGTTGTTGTTTTAATTTATGCGCTTTCTACTGGATCGCAAAAGAATTTAACAAATACACTTTCTTGCAACAGAGATGCGGACTGCGTAGAGTTTTGTGATAGATGTACGACTGTTGCATATGCTTCTATAGCTAAATGTGGCCCGGATAATCCAGATATTGTGTTAACATGTGTGTGCCGAAATAACGGATGCTCAGAATCCAAATAACGTTGGATGAAATCTTAATGCAGAAAAGGTCATACGGATGGGTTCCTTCTGTCAAGGTCGTTGTGAACTATTACGGGGCAGTGTGCAGCAAACAGCATTTGCGGCCCAAGGCTTGTCTTTTCTGCCTTTAATTCCTTCAAAAAATTCCCTGCCTTCGGCGGCAGCCCTTCTGCCGAGCCGAAGATGATTACAAAGTCTTCTGGAAAATCCATCTTTCTTATATCCTTTCCATCTTTATCCAAGACAAAAATCTTTTTGCTTTTCTTTTCCCAGATGAGCTTTTCAAAACTTTTCTTTGCCACAGTTATTCCTGACCTTACATTTGCCTCTTCGTTTAATTTCAGCCAAGCGCCTTTCTTCAGGGCTTCTGATATATATGACGCTATCGATCTCTCGTCGTGGCGCAGGCCCTTTATTTCATTACCGAAAAAACTCACTACCTTCGGTCCATTGGCTGGCCCTTCCAAAACAACATGAATTATTGTATCCTTGCGCACGTCGCCAGATATCCACAGCGCGTTTGCTATAGTTGCACAAACAGAATCAAGCTTTCCTTGTTTTGGCAGTTCATCCAGGTTTATGTCGGGGCTTGTCTTTGCCTTCCTCGCACGCATGACGAACTCTCTCATAATTAAAAAATAACGCAGATGCTTATAAAGAGGATCCACAAATCTTATTTGTGGATCCTCTTATGCTCAAAATTGCAGAGCAATTTTGGCATGCCAGAAAGCTTTGCTTTCTGAGCATACCGGAATACCACTAATAATATCACCGTCTAAAGGCTGGTGGTATTCCTTGTATAAGCATAATTATGGATACAAGAACTACCCAGCTGCAGTACAAAGTTACAAATCACAGGCAACCGGGCGATTTTATGCAGAAAAAAGTTTTCTTCAAGAATAAGCACAAAGAAAGGCTTTGCGGCATTTTGCACCTGCCTCAGAAGGTGCCGGCGCCGGCTGTAATCGTATGTCATGGATTTACAAGCAGTAAAGTGAAAAAGGAAGAATGGTGCGAGTTCTTGAGCAAAAAAGGCTTTGTCGCCTTGCGATTTGATTTTTCTGGTTGTGGAGAAAGCCAAGGCGATTTCAAAGATTTCACTGTCACGAAATGTCTAGACGACACCAGAGCAGCAGTTGAATTTCTGAAAAAGAAGAAGCTGTCCATGGGTATAGGTATGGCAGGCACCAGCCTTGGTGGAAATGTACTAATGATATATGCGGCACTGAACAAGATAGATGCTGCTGTTCCAATTGCAGCACCTTTCAGATTAGACGACACGGAAATAATGCGTGATAAAGAAGCAATGAAAAGTTGGAAAGAAACTGGTTTTAGATATTATGCTGTAAGGGCTGAAGGCTGGACAAGGAAAAAGAAGCCGCTTAATTACAATTTCATTACTGACAGGCAGAAATATGATATGGGCAGACTATCAAAGAAAATAAAATGTCCTGTTCTTGTCATACATGGCGATAAAGATGATGTTGTGCCAGTTACTCATTCACAACTGTACTACAGAAATATCAAATCACAAAAAAAGTTAATTGTAATCAAGGGGGCAGACCACTCTATAGGCGACAAAATACAGGATCTCAATATGATTTTGAAGGAAATGAACGTGTGGTTTAGCAAATATCTCAAGGAATAAGTGACCATTTTAGCTTATATTTTAAGCTTTTCTGTTGATTAAATTACTGAGGAGTTGGGCTGGTAGAATCCAAGAGCCTAATTCTTTGCGAGTATCCTGAAGAGATGATTATGAGTAAAAAGAATAAGGAATTAGAAGAATGGGAAGATAAACCGGACTATGTAGAACCTGAACAAATAAAGGAAATTATAGACACGCAGCTGGAAGAAAGCAAGGTTGTTGCATGGAAAGGGTCTGAAAAGATTTATGAGCCTGGTTACTATGGCAAGCAGATAGGCGACAGGCTTGAACTCGCTATGGTCGAAGCCTGCCTGCTTCTTAAGCGAGGAAGAATAAGAGTGTTTTCAAGCGGGAAACAGATAAATTTCCAGGAACTATATGACCATGCGCGGAACCTGGATAGGAGGTTTCCCGAGCGCTATCGTGTTTACGAAGACCTAAGAGAGCGCGGGCTTCTAGTACGGACTGGCTTCAAGTTTGGCTGCGATTTCCGTGTCTATGAACGTGGTGTACAGCTTAAGAAAGGCCCAAAGAGTGCAAAAGAGCACACAAAATGGATAGTGTTTTGCGTGCCTGAGGACTACACACTGTCTTTCCAGGAACTTTCGCGTTCCGTAAGGCTGGCTCATAACATCCGCGCACGTATGCTCTGGGCCGTTGTTGACAACGAAGGCGATGCAACTTACTACATCATCCAGAGAATGAAGCCTTAGAGGGTGTTTTTCAATGACCACGGCCTGAAGGCAAGTGGCATCTTAAATGTTTATTGAAAATAGTTCGCCTTCCAGTTCTTTGTCTTCTTCTCCTTTTCCGCCAAAAAATCTCAATCTCACGACACTGTAGCCGTTGCTGTCGCTTCCTGTAAAAGCCTGATACAAAACGTCTTCCCCTTTCATCAGCACACCCGTTCCGGGCTCCAATAGCCTGTATGAATAACCGCGCCTTCTTGCGATATCTACTATTTCTGCCCTGCAAATAGTCTGCCTGACGTCAATAACTGTCATTTTAGCTCATATCTAACTAATTTATTTATATCTGAGAGAGGAAATACATCTGCTACGATGATTGACATCACAACCATCGTTTTCAAACGATGGTTGTGATACCAGGAAACCACTTGTAATTACTGATGGTTTAATGGTTTCCTCCAGCATCTAAAGATAGGTGGTATCCTGAGTATGAAAGTCAAAGAAATAATGGCGAAGAATGTTGTTGTTTGTTCAGTCGATGATCCCGTATCATCTGCGCTTGCCAAGATGAAAAACTACAAGATTCACCAGCTGCCTGTGCTAAACAAGAGTCAGGTGGCTGGAATGATAACACTCGAAAGTATTGTGAAAAAAGAGGTCGATCCTGCCTCAACAAAGGTTTCTACCCTCATGAACTATTGTCCTGTAATTTCCCCGGAAGCGAGTACAGAAGATGCAATAGAGCTTATACTCGGTTCAAATATGCGTGCGTTGCCGGTTTTTGATACAGAATTGCGCGGAATTTTGTCAGAGAACGATGTCATCAAGCACGTGAAGATAAACTCAGGCTTAGAAGGAAAAGAGGCTGTTGTTGTTGAGGAAAAAGATAACGTAGGAAAAGTAAAGCATATCATGTCTTACGAAAATCTTTCAAGGGTGCCTGTAGTAAACAACGGAAAATGCGTAGGCGTGGTGGGTACAATAGAACTCATAAAGATAGTCGAAGGCAAACAGAAATTTGCAGGGCGTGAAGGCAGAATGAAAGACAGGGGTTACAAAGAATCTCTGAACATAGATGAAACACTTGTAACAGCTATCATGAGGGAACCGGTGGTTCTCAAAGCCAACGCGAAGAACGAGCAAATACTGGAAAAATTAAGGCAGCATGAAGAGGTGCTGATCGAAAACGGCTCGTTAAAAATAATAACTCCCAAGGATGTGCTGCGGATGCTTGTCAAGCCAAGGAAATTTGCGTATGTGCAAATAACAGGTTTAGATAAAAACGACGCAGAACATGCCGAAAAGACTCAGAAAGAAGCGGAAATCATGTTGAAAAAAATATCAAGAGCAACTGAAATACAACCACTAAAAATTATGGTTGAGAAACACAAGAAAGAAGGCAGCGCGAAAACAAAATATTCAGTAAGCGCTCAACTGCCTACACAGCTTGGAACTTTTATATCAACAAAAGCTTATGGCTGGAATTATGTTACTGTCATGCAACAAACTTTGAAAAATTTAGAGCGGGAATTCTTCAAGAAGTTTGAAAAGCAGAGAACACAAAAGAAAAGAGGAAGAATGAAAGGTTAGTTTGAAAATATCGTCTTCAACGCTTCGTACCTTTTTCTGGCAATTTTCCT
>DATDUC010000020.1:0-4001 GCA_035290545.1 archaeon
CAGAACCAGACAAGATACGACAAGCTGTGGTTGTCAAAAATCGGTGAAATTCCTTTCATTATGCACAGAACTATAGAAGGGAAAATAAAACAAATCACAATAAAGCATTGTCCTTCTGGAAAATGGTACGCTTCAATAATCTCTGAAATCAAAGAAGAAGTCAAGCCAACAGAAAACACAAACAAGATTGGTATAGATTTGGGCATAATGAATTATATATATGACAGCGATGGCAATCATTTTGACAATCCGAGACATCTTGACAAATCCCTGGAAAAATTACAAAAAAGGCAGAGAAGATTATCAAGAAAAAAGAAAGGATCGCAAAACAGAAATAAACAAAGGATTATTGTGGCAAGAATACATGAGAAGGTTGTCAATCAAAGAGACGATTTTCTTCATAAGCTTTCAAGACACTATGTAGACAATTACGGCTTCATAGCATTAGAAGACTTGCAGATAAAAAACATGGTAAGGAATCGCCATCTGGCAAAATCAATTTCAGACGCTTCATGGTCAAGGTTCATCCAGATGCTCGAATACAAGGCTGAAAGAGCTGGTGTTCGGGTTGTGAAGGTTGAGCCAAGAGGAACAACACAAATTTGTTCAGGTTGCGGGAAAGAAGTCCACAAGGAACTTTGGGACAGAATCCACAAATGCGAATGCGGTCTGGAGATAGACAGGGACTACAATTCTTCAATAAATATACTCAAAAGAGCATTACTGTCGGAACGACAGGAATATACGTCTGTGGAGATTGAGCCTCTACTCAGCGATGAGCAAGTTCGGTCAAAGAAGCAGGAAGCCCCTTACGAAAGCTAGGAGTAGTTCACATATTTAAAGGTAAGTATAAAAATAGTCTTGAAGTGATAAAAATGCACGCTGCGATAAAACTCATCTTAGGCTTGATTGTTTTTGTTATTGGTATCTATTGGTACCTCCCAGGCACTGCTGTTAGCGCTTTCTTCGGCAGAAGCGCATTCCAGGCATTTCTTGTTGTCTTTGAAGGACTGTTTGGATTGTTTCTGATAATGGTAGGCTTGATAATCGCCTGGATAGAGTTTGAAGACCTAAAGTGGGAAAAGAAAGAAAAGAAAAGCAAGTAAATCTTGTTGTTATTTCTCAAGGCTTTTATTGGAAAGAAAACCCTGGAAAAGAACTGTCATCTTTAACTATTTTTACTGACAAAAAACTGTCATGCGCTCAATAGACCTGCCAGACGAAATGCGGCGCCTTATGGCTCCCAGACTTGCTAAAGAGTTCTACGGTCCGTCACCAGGCATTTTCATTGGTGTTGAAGGCTATCCAAAGGTTAATGCTGGCCCACTGGGCATAATGGAAAAACATCCGCTGTACGATAATCCCGCTTCCTGGCTTAGTCTTAGTTACAGACAGATAATAGGCATGAGGGCTGCTACCCTGCGCGCCAATAAACAGGAGAACATTTTTTCAAAGGAACGATTTGTGAGAGATCTACAAGAAATCTCACTTGCTTCGCTACCTACTGACGTGGAAATGATTTTTTCCAAGAAGCCTTCGTTTTCTATGAATTTTGATCGGATAGTTCAGCCCTTGGGGGCCTCGGGGAAACTGGAAAAATTGCGAATAACGGAAAACCCTAAAATAGACCAAAAGGTTGATAAAATAGTTAGTGATGATCTGAGGGCAGCACCGGCAGCGGAATTACTCTATAAACATGGCATGGATGTTTACAAGATAACAACTATTTTGTCTTCTGGAATTTTAGGTATAGATACAAAACTAGTTCCAACACGGTGGTCCATAACAGCTACGGATGACATAATTGCCAAATCACTTCTCCATGATGTCAGGACCTATAGCAGTATAAATGAAATTATGGTCTTTGAGGCGTTCAACCTTGATAACCGTTTTATTGTATTGATGATGCCGGGCAGCTGGGAATTCGAGAATTTCGAGTCGTGTCCGAGTGGCAGTCAATGGTATGGTCTTGAAGAAGAATATGAGCCTTTTTCAGGGCGGACTTGTTACGCAGAAAAGCAGGCTGGTGGCTATTATGCTTCCCGGCTTGGGGTTGTTGAATATCTCCACAAAATAAGGAGACAGGCACGCGTCGTGGTTTTCCGCGAGATATATGAGGGCTATTCAGTTCCTCTAGGGGTATGGCAGGTACGTGAAAATGTCAGAAAAGCTTTCTCAGCCACAAAAAAATTCGATACGACTCAGGGAGCTCTTACATACATAGCGGGAAGACTTCGTCACCCTATTGGCATGTATCTTCAGAAGAGCAAAATTCTCAGGCAGAAAAGACTCAGCGACTTTTAGCTTAAAAAGATTATTTACATAGTTTTATTACAAAAACACAAAACGGAGGCTAAAACAATGGTAACATTCGAAACAATAAAGAGCGAAGAAATAAAATTCGGCAACAGCAATTTCTTAGAGATTGCCAGAAAGAAAGCGATATCGGAAGAAGGAGAAAACGTCTTTATATCCATAAGCCGCGGCTTCATAACACCGACCGGCGAGAAGAGATATAGGAAATCCTTCACAGTTCCTATCGACGAAAGCGTAATAAATTTCATAACAGAAAAACTAAAAGAAATTTAGTCCAAAACTATTTTTTATTTTTGGAGATTATAAAATGGACCCTCAAGATGCTATAGAAAAAGCTAGGAATAATGAAGATGTCAGGAGTCTTACGGATTATTTTATGTGTTCCTGCTTCGCGTGCATAAAGGATATCAAGGATGAAATAAATGAATGGACCCTGCTTTTTTACAACGAAAAAAAGAAGCTTGTTATTGACTGTTTTGTAAATGATAAATTTGTAACACTTGGCGAAGAAACACCCCCGCTGAGCACAGTAGAAAAGCCTGACTTCTCTGAGAGACAAGTGACAATAAAAGAGGCGCTTGAAATTGTCGGCAAAAAATTCACCCAAAAAACAATAAATGTTCTCATAACTCTTCATCAGAAAGGAACTCTCGTATGGACTATAAACATGATAACACCGGGCATGATGGCTGTTACTTTTGATATAGATGCAAAAACAGGCAAAATAATAAAGGAAGACAAAACAAGCCTGGTAAGAAGACTATAATTAAGCAACAAGGAAGTATAATTTTCTTCTCTTGACCTTTCTTTCTTCTATATGACCTTCAGCAATGAGTCTTACCAATCTTTCTTTTATTTTCTTTCGACTGTGACCAATCGCCTTGTTAAGGGACTGGATTGTTATACCGTCTTTTGGTATGGTTGTTATGATAAGTATGTCAACGACTTCAAATTCAAGGTCTATTATTGATCTTAGTAATGCTGTCCTTCTCTGGCGTGCCCACATCGGCAACTTACGCTTTTTCAAGAGCAGCTTTGCATTCAAGAGGCGTAGCATGAAGTCAACACTGTTGAGTGTGTAGAAGTAAGTGTTAACGTCCTTCAGGGTTACATTTAACTTGTTCTGACTTCTTGAGAGCCGATTAAGCGCAGTATGATACTTTTTCAGGTTGCTGTATTTTTCATCTAGTGTAGTTATGGTTGTATTAACATTTTCTATCAGGCCGGTTTTTTCGGCAAGCTTACTTAGTTTGTTGCTAATCTTTTCAAGGTATTCTGTGTTATCCACAGGCGTTGCAGCAGCGATTTTTTCATTTATTTCACTCAGGACATCTGCTGTTGCAGAATTAATGCCGTTCAAATTTTCAATTTGATCAAGAATACCCTTGTTGTTAATATGAACATCATCCAGCTTTTCGTCTATATGATTCATAAACTCGGCGTTTCTTACCGACAAGCTGCCTAACTTTTCTTCAATATTGTCCAGTTTTTCCGTGTTGCCTGCGGGCATGTCGAGCTTTTCTATGATTTCAGCGCTCATAACAGAAAGTTCGCCTACTTTGTCTTCAACACCACCGATTTTTCTGGAGGTTGATTCGTGCAGGTGATCAAGCTTACCGTCTATTTTTTCTACGGTTCCAATAAGCTCTGCGTTGTCAGAAATTCTGTCTATTTTGTTTTCAAGC
>DATDUC010000021.1:0-5292 GCA_035290545.1 archaeon
AACGCCGTCAGCCGATATCTTTACGTTTGCGCTGTAAAGTCCTGCCTCTGTCTGCCTAGGAAGCGTAAATGAAAATGATATGTTTTTTGTCTCGCCCGGATCCATGTTGTCTATTATCTGGTCAAATTCTATGAGCTTTGAAGTTGGCGACTGGATCGAGGAAGTCATCCTTATGTCCTGCACGACCTTTGACTTGTAATTCTTCAGGTATGCCACAACATTAACCTGATTGTTCGGGGTGAAATTGCCGCTAACCTCTATCTTTTCTATCTCTACAAGATCAAGCTTGTCGACGCTTACAAACAGGAATTTTTTCTGCTGCTCGCCAGACGCAGATTCAAAGAGCAGCGTGAATCTGTATACGCTGGGCTGCGTGTCGTCAAAAGGCGTTATGAACACGCTGATCTGGACAGGGTCGTCCTGTATCGCCCTTACCTGGGACGCGCTTTGCGTTATCCACGGTTTAGCATCCAATACAGTGAAGGATATGTCCTCCGTCCTTGAGCTGTGTATCTTGAAATCAACTTCTCTGGAGGTGCCGAGAGGCACGAATATAGTCTCTTCAGGCACATCAACTATGAAGGCGAATGTCGGCACAGTAAACATGACAAGCAAGAGTGCCAAGAATAATGCCAATTTTTTCATTTCAGTATCTCCCCAGAATCCATTAAATTAAACTATCCCGAGCCCTATATTTAAGCATTACCATGGTGATTTTTGGGTAATTTGAGGTTTTTATTTATATTCGCAGAAAAAAATTCTTCTATCTTTTTCAACATGTGTGTTAAATACTCGGTATCGTAAATAAAAATTGACGGGTTTTTGGACAACGCGTCTCTTGCTTCGTCTATGCCAAAAAACCTTATTTCTGATATCTCGTTTCTATCGAAGTTTATTTTTTTGTTGTCCTCGAGAATAAGTAAGAAAATATTTATTATCTCCCTGCTTATAATTCCTTTCTCCTTCATAACGGTTGTTTGGCGTCGTTTGCCAAAATGTATAAGGTCGTTTTTTTTAACTGAAATGCCAAGTTCTTCTTTTGCCTCCCTAATTATTGCATCCTTATAGTCTTCGCCGCTCTTCACATGACCGGCGCATGCAACGTCAAACAGATCGGGTAAAAACTCCTTTTTTGACGATCTCTTTTGGAACATTATTTTGAGGCCGCCTGTAATCCATAAATGTACGCCCCGGTGAAGGCTACCATCCCTATGTGCCGCACTCTTCATTGCGGATCCTATGACGTGATCGGTATCGTCCACTATGTCTATTAGTTCGTCCATAAATTTACCTTCTCACATTTACTTTGCCCTGTATTATTTTGTAGGCTGGTTGGCCATGTATCATTCGTTCCCTTGCAAATTCTGTGTTACATTTTGGACAGTGCATCGGGTTATCCGGAATAGTAAAATCCCTTAATATTTTTGATTTATAGCATTTTACTAGGTGTCCGGCGCCTTCTTTCCTGTACCTGAAAAGCTGTGTATCGCATGTGTTGCAATATATGTCAATCGTATGTTCGTTTGGCATTTTATCACTCTTTTAATGTCCCTCTTATACTGCTCACGGTCTCATTCATGTCCTTCAAAAGTGTCATCATTTTGGAGTTAATTTCTCTAAATACGGAAACCCCTCGTCTGTGGGCCGCAGTATATATTTGTACAGCGTCACAGCCGAGTATAAGATATTCCAAAGCATCCTCGGCGGTTTCTATGCCTCCGACACCGATTACGGGTTTTTTTGTCTGCTGTTTCAGTTCCCATATGCGTGCCATTACAAGAGGTTTTATAGCTGCACCGCTGAGGCCGCCGAAGAATGACCCAAGAACTGATTTTCTTGATTTTATATTAATTTTTAATCCAGGGCCTATTGTGTTCGACAGCACATATGCGTCAAAGAGGTGCTCTATTTCTCTCAGCTTGTCAAAATCCGTGTTGTCGAGTGAAAGCTTCAGAAAAACAGGTTTTTTTGTGTTTTGTCTTATATTTTCGAGTGCTTTTTCTACGTTTTCATAACCTATCCTGCCGTAGATTCTTGCAGAGTGAGAGCATGAAAAGTTAAGCTCGTAGAAACTGGGTGATGAGGTATTTTCTATTGCTGGTACCATAGTTTTGCAGTCTTCTGGATGCCTTGCTGAAATGCTTATAATTATTGGACCGGTTTTTTCCACTTCCCCCGCAGCAGATACCCAATAATTCCACGGTGTTATATTGTTGTTGTCGGCATTTAGCATATATTCGTTTTCTATATAGTATCCTGGATTGAACATTTCTCTTTTTGTATTGTCAAGTCTCAGCGTTCTGGTAACAACAGCCCCGGCGCCATATCCTAATGATTTTACCAATATTTCCTTCCTTTCACCAAGCGTTCCAGAACCGAGTATAAGCGGACTTTTCAGGTCTTTGCCGCACAAATTTATTTTCATCATACGACTTGCCTTCCCTCTATTATTTTTCTTTCTATTTCATCTGCCAGAGTTTCCAGTGGTCTGTCGGACAGTATCACATGGTCCGCAATATCTCTTGCCGTTGCCCCGTGCAGGTCGAACATGGGGATCACAACTTCTTCAAAATATGCTACGTCGGCGTGCACACCCCTTACCGCCCTTCTGGCTCTTTGAACATCGGCCTGAACATCCATATAAAATTTTTTGTCAAAGATATATGCAATACGCGGATCGTAAAAAAGCAGGAAGCCCTCCACAAGCAACAAGTTTCTCGGATAGGCTGTCCGTGTCCCGGTGACCCTTGACTCGACCTTGTCGTAAATCGGTATTTCTGCAGGTCTGCCGTCCTTCAAAGCCTTTAATGCGTCATAGAGCATGTCAAACTTTACGGCGTTTGGCGTATCCATATTGGCAAAACCCCCGTATTCTGGATAGAGCTCCTTATCTACAAAAAAACTATCCTGAGAAATATATTCCGCTCCAGTGCGTTCCGCTAGCAGTGTACAAACCATAGTTTTACCTGAGCATGTCGGTCCTGCCATCCCTATCAGATAAGGCATAATATCCCTCCAAATATCTTATCACAATATCAGCTGTCGTAGACTCGAACTCCGGATGTATCTCATGGAAAAAGTCAAACATGCCTTTTAATCTATATATTTCAACATTTTCGACTCTTGCAACCTCCAGCCTTGTTTTCAAAGACTCGTGCGTTTCACCTCTTTTTTCCATCCTATCTTCAAGCATTTGAAATGAACCAGCAACCAGAGCTATCATATTTGCGTCAGGAAAAATATCCCTGAATTTAGGAACATTTGAGACGTGTACTTCCGTTATAAAATACCCATTGCTGAATTTAGCACGTTCCAAATCCTGCACCCCAAAGCCGTACCTATGGCCAAACAGCTCGTGTACCATTTTGAGATGACCCTCCATGTTCATCCTGTCAAATTCATAGTCCGCTACAAATATTCTTGATGGTTCTTTATGTTCATTCCTTGGGGATCTTGTCGTATAGACAGGAATGTCTTCTGCGTTTAGATGCGTCGCAATACGCGGTTTTAGGTAACCCTTCCCTATCCCAGACGGTCCTGTCAATGTAACTATTTTGCCCGTCATAATCAACACAATTTCCTTATATTGGAGTCCGCCAAAAAATAAAGCATTAAAGAGGCATATTCACCTTTCCCCAGGGTGAAATTAAATATTATATCATTCCCATCAAACGAAAAATTGAAGCTTATAGGCCTGAATAGACTATTTCTCTTATGACTCACAGAATCGAAATGACAATTTTTAAAATCGCCAATCGATACGCCTTCAGATTTCAATATATCTTCATAAATTTTATAATTCATTTCATCGAGAATTGTTGTGTTTCCTATTTTTTCTATTTGCATGTCTGAGTATTTTTTTCCAGAAATTTTGATAGTGCCATATTGAATAAATAGCTGCTATAACTATGCACGAAGAAATTTGATAGTTTTAGTTTTTTTATCGCCTGTTGTTTGTCGTCGCAATTTTTTATGTTAGTTATTAAAAGCCTTTCATCTACCAGATCTACAGAATCGCCTATTATTTTCAGGCAAGAATCCCAATCACCAAAATTTTGCGAGATTTCCCCCCGTATACGGCGTTTTTCATCCGTTTCATTTGCCGAGTAAGTTAGAAACCTTACAAGAAAATCACCGTAATTTTTTTTAATCAGCATTTTACCTAGCAGATGATTATCTTGTCGTACTCCAAATCTTTGCAAGCCGTAGAAGTTCGGGAGGCCTTTTTCAGCAGTCGATATGAAATCCTTAATAATTTTCTCTGCTTGGGTGCGCGGGGTGGATATATTGCGCATTCTTATTATAAAATTATTTCCTAAATGATCACCTACATTAATTTTTTTATCGGAGTCTACAATGTTTGTGATGAAAAAATTATTGAAGTCAGTTACATAGAGTTTCATATCGGGACTATTTTTTATACATATTAGCTGTGAAGTAATACCAAGTGTATCTTTGAGACCGCAAAAACTTATAGCACTGGTATCGATATTGTTTTCCCTGGTTATTATGTCGCAGGCTTCGAATGTGCTTATATTTTTCTTTACAAGAGTGCAGTGTACGTACTCTTTGTCGTAAGATGGTGTTTTATCGAATTTCATGATTGAGCATATTCCATTTTCGTGTACCTCGTTTACTGCAAAGTCTTCTGGATACTCGTAAAGGTTCCCTGATATCTTTGCACCAAATTTATCGAGCCTCACGCCTATGTTGCCAAAAAAATCAATGTTGAATATATCAGGCGGCATTATTCATTGATATAAAATGGCTATTTATATGGTCGGTAAAAAACACAACCTTCTTATAATTTTTGTACAAGATTCTACATCGCTCTAATGTCGCTAATCAGTTTCTACAAGGTCCTTATATTCCGGGTGTTTCTTGAGAAATTCGTCAACAAACTGGGATGACGACATGATCTTCATGCCGTTCTGACGCGCATATTCCAGGGCCGCTTTGCAAAGTTCCTCGGCAACTTCCTCGTTAGGCGCCAATAGAAAGTGCAAATTGAGTGAGTCGTTTATTACAGTATAAGCAAGCAGCGCTTCCTCGCCGTCTATCTCCGTTGAGAACTTCTGTGCCATATCGTCGTGTTCAATATTGAGCATTGTAAGAAGTTAGAAGGAGAATATTTAAGGAGCGATTCTTTTACCAGTCTCAAGGTCGATAACAGCTATTACCTTCGGCGTGCATGTTTTTGCCGCGTTCATTATAAGGTGAGGCTCCGTCGTCTCTATGTCCTTGAAGAATACGCCCTTCTGTAAGCCCTCGCCTTCCTTGCTGTCCGTGAGT
>DATDUC010000022.1:0-14898 GCA_035290545.1 archaeon
AACTATGCGAAGGCATTTGGCTCAGACATGAAAATATCCATGAAAGCGTCAATGATACTATGCGACGTAATAAGAAATAAACCTCTTACAAGAGCGAAGCGTCTGCTTGAGGATCTTGTAGCAGAAAGGCGCAGCCTGCGGGGAAAATATTACACAAAGGCTGCAAAAGGTATTCTCGCACTTCTGAACAGTTGCGAAAAAAATGCAGATTTCAAGGGACTGGATGCAGGTCGTCTTTTTGTTCACGCTTCTGCACATAAGGGCACTAGAATACAAAGGCGTCGAAGAAAAGGTGCGTTTGGTACAATTATGAAGAGCACAAACATGGAGATAATGCTTGTAGAACGTGGCAAGCAACCGAAAGACTCAGTTTCAAAGAAGAAAATAAAGGAGCAGCTTACTAAAAAAACCGAGACAGATATTGAGGTGGAAAAGGAGAAGGCTGAGCTTAAGAGAGATCTTGATATTGTTAAAAAAGAACAGGAAGCGCTGAAGAAGGATGTTGAAAATGCGGAAAAGGTGTTATAATGAAAGAGCGATTATTCATAAAAAAATCAAAGGAACAGGTACGTCTGGAGGAATTTGTAAGGAAACAGTTTGCCCAGGCAAAGTGCGGTGACATAGAAGTCCAACACACACCTTTGGTGACTAGAATAGTCCTTCACACGACGACACCAGGATTAATAATCGGCAGCGGCGGCGAACGCATAAAGGAAACTGTTGAAATGCTCAAAAAAGACTTCGGGATAGAAAATCCACAGATAGATGTTCAAAGAATAGACAATCCAGATATTGATTCAAATATTGTCGCACAAACCATAGCAGCGGCTATGGAAAGCGGCGTCAACTTCAAGAAACTTGGAAATTATTACATGCAGCGCATAATGGAGTCAGGTGCCATCGGCTGTGAGATTGTTCTCTCTGGAAAAATAAGCGGCCAGCGCGGAAGAAGGGAGCGATTTATTTCCGGATACCTGAAAAAGTGTGGTGAACCTGCAAAGCGTGACGTTGCTGTAGGTTTTGCCGTCGCAAACCCGAAACTTGGCAACATAGGTGTTACTGTTAAAATAATGTTAAGGCGCAGCGAACTTTCAATAAAAATACCTGAACATACTGCTGCAGAAGAAGCTCCAAAGGAAAAAGTAAAAGCAAAACCAAAAGAGAAAGTAAAAGAAGAATCGGCGGAAACACAAGAGGTACAGGAAATAGTGAGTGAAAACACAGAGTGATAATAATGGCTATAATAAAAAACAAAAAAGTGCGCGAACTCAATGACAAGGATATGTCAGAGAAATTGAGGGAATTACACCTTGAGTTCTCGAAGGAGATGGCATCCAGCGAAATAGGTGGCAGTGTAAAGAATCCGGGAAGGATTCGCGAGGTAAGACGCACGATTGCAAGGATAAAGACAGAAAGAGGCAGACGACAAAGAGAGTCTGATTCGAAGAGGAGGGGTGGTTAAAGACAATGGTATGTCCTAAGTGCGGTTTACCAGAGGAACTCTGTGTGTGCCAGACCATAGCGAAGGAAGCTCAAACGATAAGAGTTGATATGGTACAGAAGCGCTACGGCAAGAGCATGACCATAATAAGAGGCGTTGACACCACAAAAATAGATGTAAGAGATTTGATGAAAAAACTCAAATCAAAACTTGCTTGTGGAGGCACATACAAGAATGGTGAAATTGAACTTCAAGGCGATCACAGAGATCGGGTCAAGGAAATACTCGTGAAAGAAGGTTTCCCAAGGGAAATGATTGAAGTTTCCTAAAGCCCCTTTTAGAAAAAGTGGCTTGCGGTCAAAAATAGAGTGGTAACATGCGAAACATGGATAACATACTGAGACACGAACTCATAGGACTTGAATGCTATGTGGAAAGTTCCAAGAACAAAAGCCAAACTGGCATTGAAGGAAAAGTAACAGACGAAACCATAAAGACGCTGGTAATCGACGACAAGAGGGTTCAAAAAAAGGATGCGACGTTCGTTGTAAAACTGAATGGAAAGAAAGTTCATATCGATGGCAATGCAATCATTGCACGGCCGGAGGACAGGATCAAAAAGAAAATACGGAAGTGGTAGGCCCTTTTTAGAAAAAAGCGCCTGCGGAAAAACAAAAGAAATATTAAAGGTGATAATTATGGCAAAGAAGAAAAAAACCATCGGGATTGAAGCAAAGCAGCCCAAGGAAAGCTGCAACGACACGAAGTGCCCTTGGCATGGTCATACAAAGATACGCGGCAGAATATTCCAGGGTACAGTTGTTTCAGTCAAAGGCTCCAATACGGCCATAATTGAGTGGAACTATTACAATATGGTTCCAAAATACGAAAGATATGAGAGGAGAAAAACAAGAATTGCAGCTCACAACCCTAAATGCATAGGGGTAAAAGTTGACGATATCGTTCGCATAGGCGAGTGCAGGCCGCTTTCGAAATCGAAGAGCTTCACAATATTTGAAAAGGTGGAATAAATGACAGAAATTGGATACAAAGGAAACACAGAACCAGATGCAAGGCTTGTAGCCAGAAATTTTGATGCTGAGGCGTGTGATCAACTTAGCAGATATGTTAGTGGAGTAATTTCCGTATGCCCATCCATAGCTAGAGATGTTGGTCCTTATCCAACAAAAACAGAAACTTCAGAGAGAGTTGGCTTAGTTAATATGGGTGATATTCAAGGGTGTTAAAATATGAAGGGACTCACATCAAACGTAACAAAACCGCTGCCACTGGGCGCAAGGCTCATCTGCGCAGATAACTCTGGTGCAAAAGAGCTGGAGATCATTGCGGTCAAAGGCTACCACGGACGCATACGAAGACTGCCACGCGCTGGTGTGGGCGATGTTATCATATGTTCAGTTAAGAAGGGAAAGGAAAAAGTACGCCACACTATTGTGCATGCTGTTGTGGTCAGACAGAGAAAAGAATACATGCGTTATGACGGAACACGTGTCAAGTTCAGTGACAACGCTGCTGTTCTTGTCAATCCCAAGACATATGAGCCTACGGGAACTGAAGTAAGAAGCGTTATAGCGAAGGAAGTTGTTGAAAGATTCACAGCTATCGGCAAGATAGCAAGCATGGTGTTATAATTATGAATGCTACTGAAAAATATGTACCGATACGTGGACTGAAGGAATGCCATCGCATGCCTTACGTTGTAAATTCCTTGGCAGCAGATGATATGAGAAAGGCTCATGGTGTGCTGATAGAAGGATTGCCTGCTAACTCAGCATTTTATGTATTTGTAGCAGGAGCCCAGGCTGTTGGTTTTGTAGGTCCAGACACACTTGAGTTTTACGCTGCTATACGCGAAAGATTTTTGTTAAGGCACCCTGTAAGAGATGACGATATACCTGTTTTAGAAACTACTCATATAGCTTTGATGTGATAATTATGAAGAAAAACTTTTCAATAAAATGGATTTCGAGCAAGCAGCCACGAAAACAGCGCAAGTACAGATACCACGCACCAATGCACGTACGACAAAACTTGATGCACGCACACCTAGACAAGTTTCTGCGAAAGGATTATGGTAAGCGCTCACTGACAATCAGAAAGGGTGACGAGGTAATGATAATGCGCGGCGGTTTCAGAGGTATAAAGGGAAAAATATCCCGTGTTGATATGAAGGCATTGAAGGTTTATGTTGACAGTGCTAAGGTGAAAAAAGTTTCAGGCCAGGATGTTGAGGCGCCGATTGATCCAAGTAATGTAATAATAACAAGGCTCAACTTTGACGACAAGAAGCGCCGGAAGTTTCTGGAGCGCAAGAATAAAGGAAAAATGACGGAAGTAAAGAGCGAAAAAGAAGTAAAAACAAAAGCGGAGACGAAAAGTAAAAAATAATTGGTGATAATCATGGCAGTAACAAAAAGATATGTTGTACCGAAATCCTGGCCGATAGAAGTAAAGGCAAAGAAATATGTAGTTAGCCCTGTGCCAGGACCTCACAGCATGATGACTTGCATACCTTTGGGCGTTGTGCTGCGTGACATAATTCATTGTGCGCGCACGATGAATGAAGCAAAGGAAATACTCAAGAAAAGCTTTGTCAAGATTAATGGTATTGTAAGGAAAGAACACGGATTCCCTGTCGGGCTCATGGATGTTGTTGATGTTGGTGGTGAGTTTTACAGGATATTGCCAGGGAAGAATGGAATTTATCTTTTCAAGACTGACGCGGGTGACGCGGCAGTGAGGCTTGCTAAAATTAAAAATAAGAGTCATATCAAAAAGAAGAAACTGCAGCTTAACCTTCATGACGGCTCGAACCTTCTTGTTGATAAAGACGACTTCAAGACATCTGACGTTATCGTCATTGACATTGAACACAACCTCGTGAAAGAAACAATAAAATTTGAAAAAGGAAGCCTTGTTATTGTTACAGCGGGTAACAACACGGGCCTTGTGGGCACTATTGAATCAATAGACAGAAATTTGAGAACGGTCGTAGTTAGTGCTGGTAAAGAAAAAATGATTGTTCCAATCAAATATGTTTTTGTTATCGGGCATGGAAAGCCTGTGATAAGTATTGGTGAGTAGGATGGTAATGAGAGACATAAAAATAGAAAAGATAACCTTGAACATAGGTTGTGGCACAAAGACGCCGATTGATACGGCGACTACTATACTGAAAAATGTCTCCGGTGGGAAGGTCGTCATAACAAAGACGAAAAAAAGGAGCACATTCAACGTGCCAAAGAACAAGGAGATAGGCTGCAAGATTACATTACGCAAGAACACCACCCCTTTCCTGAAGAGACTACTGGAGGCAAAGGAAAACAAACTACGTATGTCAAATTTTGACAGGACCGGGAATTTTTCATTTGGCATAAGGGAATACATTGACGTTCCAGGTATGGAATATGATCCTAAATTGGGCGTGCTTGGCTTCGATGTTTGCGTGACGCTGGAAAGGCCTGGCTACAGGGTAAAGAGAAAAAGACTTAGTGGTAAACTGGGAAAGGGACACCTAATAAAAAAAGAGGATGCTGTTGAATTTGCAAAAGAAAAGTTTGGTATAATTGTTGAGGAATGAGTATGAAACTTGTACGAGATAAAATTCCAGAATTGATGCTTAACCAGGGTAAAATTGTAGAGATACGCACAGCCATGGGAAGAGAATATGAATTTATGCTCATGAAAAAGCTTCAGGAAGAGGTTGATGAGTACCTTCACGAGAGAACAGCAGATGAGCTTGCAGACATAACCGAGGTGCTTCATTGCCTTGCAGATATTAGGGGCTTTGGCTGGGAAAAGATAGAAGAGATAAGGAACCATAAGAATAATGAAAGGGGAAGTTTCAAAAAGAAGATAATACTGGAGAAGGTGGAAGAAGCTCCTTTCTTGGAAAGAAAGTAGCTTGCAGTCAAAGAAAAATATTATGAAAATGAGGGATGCTAATGCGAACAAAGGCAGTAAAAAGAAAATACGGAAAGGGTGGGAGGAAGTGTTACCGATGCGGCTCTTCGAAGGGTGTCATCAGGAAATACAGGCTTTTCTACTGTCGTCGCTGCTTCAGAGAGATAGCCCAGAGAATTGGATTCAATAAATATAGTTGATAATTATGCAAGAAACAGAACAGCGTAATTTGGGAAGACGTAGTACATTTACTGCTAGATGTACGGTTGACTTAGACATTGCAACAATTGATGCACTTCATCAATATTTGGCTGTGGATAGACGAGCACAGTTAGATACGATCAACAATAACCCTGTTTACAGATTAGGTGACTTGACAATATTTGTAACACCCCGTGAAGATCGGGTTGATTTATCAGCATATTCACATAATTCAGGAACGCCTTCTGGTGCTCTTGAACAAATAAAAAATGAAATTAGATTAACAGAAGTTTACAGATATGGACCTAAAGAGGTAGTAGCATGAGACACGATTTACTTTCGGATGTACTGTATGTCATAAACAACGCAGAGAACATAGGCAGAAAGAGCGTCAGCGTTCCGGCGTCAAAGCTGGTGAAGGATGTGCTTATGGTTATTCAGAGAGCTGGTTACATAGGCAGCTTTGAATTTGTGGATGACAGAAAATCTGGGAAGTTCAACATTGAACTGGTCGGAAAAATAAATAAGACACGTGCGGTCAGGCCACGCTTTTCCATATCAAGGGACGAATTTGAAAAATGGGAAGCGAGATACCTGCCAGCCAAAAGTTTTGGGATGCTCATAATATCCACATCGAAAGGCGTCATGAACCAGCACGAAGCTGTAGAGCTCGGCATAGGCGGCAGACTCCTGGGATATGTATACTAAGCAAGCTTTTCTTCTTTTAGAAAAAGAAGAAACTCTTGATGAAAAGAAGAAAAATAATATTGAATGGTGAAGAAAAATGGAAAAAACCGTTGTCATACCAGATAATGTGCAGATTGAAATCAAGGGACTGCAGGTTACGGTCAAGGGAAACGGCGAGCTCTCCAGGGATTTTTCAGATCCGCGACTGAACGGCCTAATTAAAATAGAAAAAAAAGATTCCACAATTCACGTATCAAATTCAGAAGACAGCAGAAAAATTGGTGCCAATGTGGGTACTATTGCAGCGCACATAAAGAACATGATTCTTGGTGTGACAACTGGCTTCAAGTATACCATGAAAATAATGTACACTCATTTCCCGCTTACAGTTTCTATCAGCGGCGATGAAATACAAATAAAGAATTTTTTTGGTGAGAAGGGTTCACGGACTGCAGGAATTGTCGGTAAAACAGAAGTCAAGGTCGACAAGGAATATGTAATACTGACGGGTAACAATGTTGAGGATGTTGGGCAGACAGCTGCTAACATAGAGCGCGCCTGCAAGCTCACTGGCCGCGACCGCAGAATTTTTCAGGACGGTATATTTTTGACAGATAGGCAACTGAAAACAGGAGAAAAAGTTTAGGTGATACTAATGACTAATGAACCATACAAGCTATTCGTAACGATAGAAGGAGACTTCATGGACGCACAAAAAATTGGAAGAATGCCGGGTCACACTTCTGATTACTCAACTATTCCTGGCGGGTTTCGTATGGAGCGGAACTATGCCAATCCAATGAACCATACTAAGAGACTTGTCACACTTCATGTTCAGAAAGCTAAACACGTTGTAAGAGTTGCTGCATTTGCACAAAATCCAGACGATGCAGAGATGGCTATGAATGATTATGTTTCTGTAATGGGCGGAAGAATAATTAGAAAGGGGTAATTATGTCAAAGAGATTTAAATCGCAAGAGTATTTTCGGTATCCAGGCCTTGGAACGAGATGGAGACGACCAAGAGGACTACAAAGCAAGCTGCGAATAAAGAAAGGCGGCAGCGGCATGAAAGTTGATATTGGTTATGGCTCGGCTTACAAGCAGCAGCCCGTTCTCATAAGAAACATGAAGGATTTTGAGAAAGACTGCAAGGCTGGTGTTTTGATTGCGTCTGGTGTTGGCCGCAAGAAGGTCATTGCCCTTGCGGCAAAGGCAAAGGAGCTCGGGCTTACTGTAGTCAACATGAAAAATGCAAAGAAGGCATTAAGATTTGTGGCTGACATGGAAAAGAGAAAGGAAGAAGCCAAGAAGAAAAAACATGAAAACAAGGTTGAAACTAAGCCAGAACATAGTGATAAAACAGAGCACAAACACGATCACAGTGCAGAGCACAAGCATGAGGCTATTGTAGAACATAAACATGAGGCTAAAACAGAAGCAAAAAGTGAAGTCAAACACAAGACTAAAAATAAAAAAGACGAGAAGCAGTCCTCGTCTTAATTGGTGATAATTATGTTCATAAACTTTGGAAATGGAAAATGCCCTGTGTGTGGCGACTTTGGCAAAACTGTCATGAAGGATGTATTTCACTGCACAAAATGCAGGATATCGTTCAATGACTTTTATATTTCAAACTATGAGGAACTGAAAGATTACGAAAATAAGTACTGGAATTGACCCTTTTCTTTCTAAAGAAAGAAAACCGTCAATGGAAAAGAAAGAAAATAAAAGATGAGAAAAATGAAATCACAACTCGAGATGGCTGCAAAGATAATGAAATGTGGAAAAAGCCGTGTATGGATGGATCCCGTAAGGCTTGCAGATATAGACGAATCTATAACTTCTGAGGACATTAGGCGGCTCATAAGAGACGGTGTTATCAAAAGAAAGCCGAAAAAGGGTCTGAGTACTTTCCGCAAGAAAAAAATTGCAGCCCAGAAAAAAAAGGGACGCAGACGCAACCGCGGATCAACCAAGGGTAAGATAGGGACGCGCTTTAACGAGAAACATACATGGATGAAAACCATACGCGCTGTGCGCAAACTCATAAAGGATTTGAAAGAGACGAAAAGCATAGACAACAAAACTTACCGTGATGTTTACATGAAAGCAAAGAGCGGTTATTTTCGTAGTAGAAGTCACGTAATGAACTACCTAGAGAGAAATAACCTCATCAAGAAGTGATAATTATCCATAAATGACATTAAGTCATTTTGGATGTCAAAGTTAAACGGAGTTGAATTTTGAACATGACATTTGACAGACGCAGAAGACAAAAAACGGACTATGTACAGAGACTTGCTCTGCTTAAGTCAGACAAACCGCGCTTGGTTATAAGAAAGGGTACAAATAATTTTCACATTCAGCTAATATCTTTGGGAGCAGCAGGCGACATTACAGAGGTTGATGTTTTTTCAAAGGCCCTGAGAAAATACGGATGGAAGGGCCATGGTGGAAATCTTTCCTCAGCATACCTCACAGGTTACTTGGCTGGACTGATGGCACTTAAGAAGAATATAAAAGAAGCTAATGTTGACATAGGACTGCAGATGTCTGTGAGTGGATCTAGTTTGTATGCAGCAGCGGTTGGTGCAAGAGACGCGGGACTTTTAGTGCCTGTAGGAAAGGAAGCAGTTCCAAAAATGGACCGGATAAGCGGCAAACATATTGCTGCTTATGCACAGAAGCTAAAAGACAGCGAGAAATATAAGAAGCAGTTTTCAGCTTATATTAAATCAGGCATGCAGCCTGAAGACTTACCGAAGCATTTTGAGGAAGTAAAGAGTAAGATAGGCGCAGAGTTTGGCGCCAAAAGTAAAAAAGAGGTCGAGGTCGCCAAATAAAATTAAATTATTTCGAGATGTTAGGTCACGATACACTCCTTTCTCGTACAGAAACCATAGGTTTCTGGCGACTCAGGAAAGCAAATCTTTCCTCGAGTTGGGGTGATATCTAGACCTTCTTTCGGGAAAGAAGGGATCGATATGGAATGGAAACCAAGAACTGAATTGGGGAAAATGGTTGCGCAGGGCACCATAACTCTTGATGAGATATTCGTGCAGGGAAAGAAGATAAAAGAAGCTGCGATAGTTGACAAGCTCATACCAAACTTGCAGAGTGATCTAATTTTCATAGGTGGCTCACCAGGAAAGGGCGGCGGCATAAAGAGAACTCCTACGAGAAGGACGACTCGCATGCACCGTTCAGGTAGACGTTACCGCACCTCAGCCATGGTAGTTATAGGTAATGGTGACGGCTACTTTGGCCTTGGAAAATCTGTTGCGGTCGAGAACCGCGTGGCGATAGCGAAAGCCACGGAGAATGCGAAGCTGAACATAATTCCTGTTAAGCGCGGCTGTGGTTCCTGGGAATGTGCCTGTGGGTCAGGTCACACTATTCCTGTGCAGGTCGAAGGCAAGTCAGGTTCAGTGCGCGTTCAACTGTTTCCTGCACCAAAAGGTGTTGGTCTTTGCGTCAATAATGAGGCAAAGAAGATGATGCGCCTTGCAGGCATAAAGGACCTCTGGACAAAGCGCTTTGGTGAATCCAGATCACGTTCAAATTATGCAATGGCTATTTTTGATGCTTTCAAACGCATGAACCGGTTGAGACTTGACGCTAGAACGCCAGCAAATGTTACAGAGGAAAATTACGAAGAAAATGAGGAGGAAGCCGAATGATAGCTATTATAAGGATGCGCGGCGAAGCAGGAACGCGGCGCGACGTCATTGATACATTCAAGATGCTTAGACTGAAGAAGATTTACTCGGCAAGGCTAATCGAAAAAACGCCTCAGAATATCGGCATGATCAGGAAGATAGATAATTTTGCAGCCTGGGGCGATGCTTCAGCTGAAACAGAAAAAATCCTTATAAAACCAATGGGCCTCAAGCCGCCAAAGGGCGGACTTAAATCCAAAAAATTGAAATATCCCCGCGGCGATATCGGATACTGCGGAGACAAGATAAACGACCTGATCAAGAAGATGATATAACCCTTTTCTTTTAGGAAAAGAAAAGCCCTACTGGAAAAGAAAAATATTATAAAAATGGAGTGAAACAGAAGAAAAATAATATTTGAAGACAAGGTCTACAAGATCCCCAGTTCTTTGGGATGAAATCTGGACCTTTCTTTCAAGAAAGGGATCGATATGACAGTAAGATTCAAGCAGAAGACGAGAAAATGGCGCGGACGAACGAGCCATGGCTGGGGAATGAAGAAGAAGCACCGCGGCGGGGGCTCGCTGGGCGGACGCGGTCTGGGCGGCGGTCACAAGCATAAATTCTCCTTTGTCACTTCAAAGGAACCGGATCGCTTCGGCTACAAGGGCTTCTACTCAAAGACAAAAAAAGACAGGGCACTTAATATTAACAACATTGAAAAAATGGACGGCAACAGTTTTGACCTGGGCAAGCTTGGCTATGACAAGCTGCTGGGCACGGGAAAGATAAACCGCGCCGTAACGGTAAAGGTTACAAAGTTTTCCAAGAAGGCCAAGGAAAAAATAGAAAATGCCGGCGGAAAGATTGAAAGTAAGTAAAGGCAATACACGTTGCCTTTGGTAAATATGGTCATGATTATGAGTGTCCTCGACGCAATAACTTCAAAACTGCCAGGCATTGCAGAACCGAAGACTCACCTTAACTTTAAGTCGCGCCTTAAGTGGACTGGTTTGATTCTTCTGCTTTTCCTTGTATTGAGCCAGATAGTTGCCTTCGGCGTTTCGCCTGTTTCCACAGAGCGTTTTCACTTCTTTGAACTTATTCTTGGTTCATCTATTGGCTCGCTGCTTACATTAGGTATAGGGCCTATTGTCACGGCTTCAATCATTCTGCAGCTTCTTGTCGGAGCAAAAATACTTCCATGGGACCTTAAAACTCAGGAGGGCAAGAGAAAGTTCCAGGGCATGCAGAAGCTGGCTGTAATATTCTTCTGTATTTTCGAGGCATTTGCTTACGTGTCGTTCGGCGCGATAATACCAATCTCAAATGACGGCGGAATATACATGTTCCTTATACTCCAGATAGCATTTGGCGGTTTCCTTGTTTTGCTGATGGATGAAGTCGTATCAAAGTGGGGCATAGGCTCCGGCGTCTCATTGTTCATTGCTGCCGGCGTCACAAAAACAATTTTCGTACGTGCCTTTAACCCATTAACACCGCCGGGTGAAACAATTCCTGCTGGCATTCTACCACAGTTTGTAGCGCTGCTTGGGCTTGGCGAGATATTCCAGGCATTTGTTGCGCTGTTGCCCCTAGTTGCGACGATAATAGTTTTCCTGGTCGTTGTTTATGTTCAGGCAATAAAGGTGGAAATACCTTTGGCGTTTGGTTCAATAAGAGGATTCTCTAGAAGATGGCCGCTCAACCTTATCTATACAAGCAATATTCCTGTAATACTCATTGCCGCGCTTCTCGCTAACTTGCAGCTTCTTGGAAACATTTCAGCAAAAACCATAACAGATGCTGGACTGCGCTGCGGGCTCTTTGGCTGCTTTGATCAGGACGGCCAGGCGACTAGCGGAATCGCTCTCTTTTTCAACCCGCCGGTGACGCTTCCGGTCCAGATATTCTTTCTCACACTCATGCTTACAGTATTCGTCGCTGCATTTCTTGCTTTCTATTTCAAGTACCAGCACGCTCACAAGGTTCTCATCAGCTCGATAGCTGCAGGGCTCGTGCTGGCTTTCTTGGTGTCAAGCTTTTCTGTCGGACTGCCGAATGGTGAGGAAACTGCCCGCATAATTGCGTATATGCTCATACTCGTGTTCGGCTCAATGGTGTTCTCTATATTCTGGGTTTCCACCAGTGGCATGGATTCACGTTCTGTGGCAGAGCAGATAGAGAGCATGGGCATGCAGATACCTGGATTCCGCCGTGATCCACGAATAGTTGAGGAAGTATTGAACAGGTACATACCTACAATCACAATAATCAGCGGACTGTTCATAGGACTCCTTGCATCAATTGCAGACTTCACAGGCGCGTTAGGAACTGGAACAGGAATACTGCTTACGGTCATGATAATATACAACCTCTACGAGAACATCGCGTCGCGCTACGCCGAGGACATGCATCCTTCGCTGAGGAAATATTTTAAATAAGCTCCTTTTCTTGGTGAGAAAAGTAGCTTGCTGTCAAAAGAACATATTATAAAAGGTGAAATAAAATGAAAACTCTGAATTCATGGTGGCCAAGATTCTGGGCGTGGCTGATTGACTCAATAATAATCTGGTTAGTCACGTTAGTGCTGTTTCTTGACTTGTCTGGTCCGGATTTTCTCAGACTCAGCAGGCTTGGTATTATATCTCTTGTTTATTGGACTCTGCTGGAGAGCGATGGACGCGTTAGCATAGGCAAAAAGGCGATGAATATAAAGCTCGTAAAAATAAACGGCAAAAAACTCACAGTAACAGATGCAGCTATAAGCGCCTTTGGAAAAGCCTTTATACTGCCGCTGGACTTTATCATAGGAGTTCTTGCACGGCCCGGCAAGAAACAAAGACTTTTTAATATAGCAAGCGACACGGTCGCGACGGAAGGAAAATAAAATATGCGTCCGCCGGGATTCGAACCCGGATGGTCAGCTTGGAAGGCTGAAATCCTACCGTTTTCCGAACCTTTCCTTATAATATGTTTCTTTTCGTTGAGGGTTTCTTTCCAAAAGAAAGGCTCATTAGATTACAGACGCTTTTTGATAATAATTAGTAAACGAGCTTAAAAATGAAACTACATTCCCATTTGTATAGAAGACGCGGCATTTTATCCTATTTTCGCTATACTTTTATCTTGACGTTTCTGACGACAAATTCGTGTTCCTGCTCGACGTGGTATTCAAGCTCCACGCGGTTGAAAAAAGTAGCGTCGCACCAGATGCAGGTTTCCATCTGACCACCTAATAATTAGGTTCGAAAAGTTAAAGTTCCTTTAATTTTGGGAAAATCGTTATTGAGAAGTAAATAATACCGCCTTTTTTAACACGGAAAATAGATATGTAATTTATGCGAGGAGAATACATTACAATTAAATTACTTGTATTCTCCTGCACAACAAAATTCGTATATTATCTAAATGGGTGAATTATTGTTATGGCAATCACAAAGCAGCTCACGATGTTTGACGTCACAAATCTTGTCGTCGGTGCTGTCGTGGGTGCTGACATTTATATTGCGGCTTCTTTTGGCTCGGGATTGCTGGGTCCTGCTTCTATTGTTGCGTGGATCGTCGCGGGTATTTTCGCTACGATAATTGCGCTTACCTTTGCCAAGTGTTCTGGAGTTGTGAAACAAGTTGGCGGACCTTATGCTTATGCGAAAAAAGCGTTTGGACATTTTTCTGGTTTTATTACAGGATGGTCTCTTTGGCTTGCGGAATTAGCTGCACTTTGTGTGTTTCCACTGGCTTTTGCCATTTACTTATCATTTTTTATTCCACTTGACTTTACTGGAAGGGTAATTGTAATATTTTTGTTTATTGTGTTTCTATTCATTACCAATTATTTTGGAATAAAGAAAGCTGCGCGTACCAATGATCTGCTTACAGTACTGAAGCTTGCTCCGTTGTTTTTGCTTATAGTTGTTGGACTTATCTGGATGTTTTCGAAGCCTGAAATGGTTTTGTCACATCTTCTTCCTTTTGCGCCCATGGGCTTTGGTGGATTTGGAATGGCTGTTGTTCTAATATTCTGGGCTTATGTGGGCTTTGAGCTTGCTTCGATACCGACCTCGGAAATAAGAAATTCGGAAAAAGTCGTGCCAAAAGCAATGGTTCTTGGCATGCTTATTGTTTCGGCGTTTTACTTGCTTACAAACCTTGTTATTATCAGCTCGACAAACTATGCAGACCTGGCAAGTCAGACTGCACCACTAACATATGTTGCTTTCCTGCTTATGGGTGGTCTGGGCGCTGTGATAATGGCTATTGGTGCGCTTGTATCAGTTTCAGGCTCCAATGAATCGGGCCTGATAGGCAGTGTGCGACTTGCTTATGCCATGGCAGCGGATGGCTACTTCCCGAAGAAGATGGCTAATCTTCATAACAAATATTCGACGCCGCACATATCACTGGGCGTTCACAGCGTCATAGCGTTTGTCGCCGCATCATTCTTTCCCGTAAAGGATCTGATAGTATTTTCTGTTTTTTGTTTCGCGTTCTGCTATATTATGGTAGCTGCGTCGGCAATGAAGCTCCGCAAGGATAAAGCGACAAAGGTACTTGGCATTGCAAGTATCCTTATCTGCATTTATCTGATATCACAGAGTGGACTTTCTGCTATATTATCAGGCTTAATTTTGGTGCTGCTTGGACTGCCGATATATCAGTTCTTCTCGCCTAAATCAGAGGTAAAGGAAGCCAAAAGATTCCTTTTCAAAGAAGAAAACGTGCTCAAGCACCGTATGGAGAAAGAGGAAGTTTTCCTCGGACATTTTGTGAAGCATGTCAAATTGCATTTACGCAAAAGAGAAGAGTTTTACAAACACAATCCACCATCCAGAGGTAAAAAATAATTATATGTGGATTGTGTTGTACGGTATAATGCGAATGGTTAAACCAATCCTGTAATGACAATGATGCCAAGTGCCAGCATTATCATGCCAGCTATAAGATGTAGTTTTCGTATGTTTTTCTCTTTCCACTCGTTTG